>NZ_DAMDQC010000002.1:0-76546 GCF_032082325.1 Pantoea sp. CTOTU50773
CCACGCCGCGCTGAAAGGCGGTGAAGTGATGCAGGAGATGGTGGGGATGATGGCGGAGATCGCCGACAGCTCGAAACGCATCGCCAATATTACCAGCGTGATTGACGGCATCGCTTTCCAGACCAACATTCTGGCGTTAAACGCCGCGGTGGAAGCGGCGCGTGCCGGTGAGCAGGGCAAAGGGTTTGCGGTGGTCGCGGGCGAGGTGCGCAGCCTGGCGCAGCGTAGCGCCAAAGCCGCCAGTGAAATCAAAACGTTGGTGGAAACCAGCGCGGGTCGCGTGCAGTCGGGCAGTAATCACGCTGATGCGGCCGGGCGCACCATGCAGGATATTGTCGACCAGGTGCAAAATGTCACGGCATTGATTGCCCAGATCAGTTCTGCCACGGCGGAACAGTCCATCGCGTTAAGTGAAGTGAGTACTGCAGTGGAAGATCTCGACGATATCACGCACCAGAATGCCGCTCGCGTGGCGGAAAGCGCCGAAGCGTCCGGGCGCATGACGCGTCAGGCGAATCGCCTGGTGGAAGCGATCAGCGTGTTTCGTTAAAGGATATTGCACGCGGCGCGAAATGCGCCGAATCGTCTGGTCGAAGCGATCAGCGTGTTTCGTTAAAGCGTCTCGCGCGCTGCCCTTAATGCGCCGGGTGGTGAGCCGACAATGCGTTTAAACGCCCGGCTAAACGCCGCCAGCGAGCCGTATCCGAGGTGGAAGGCGACGCTTTCCACCGCTTCGCCCTCATTGACGATACGTTCCACCGCCAGCCGCATGCGCAGTTCAGTGAGGTAGCGCAGCGGCGTCATGCCGGTAGCCGTTTGAAAACGGGCGGCAAACACTGAGCGTGAACTGCCCGATTCGCGTGCCAGCCGCTCCACCGTCCAGTTTTCGCCCGGCTCACGATGCATGGCTGCCATCGCCAGGCTAAGACGCGGATCGCGCAGTGCCTGCACTAATCCACTGCCTTTGCCGCAGCCGTTTTCCACCCAGCCGCGCACAATCTGCGCCGCCACCACATCCGCCAGTCGGGACAGAATCCCGGCGAAACCGGCTTTGCGCTCGCGGGTTTCACGCTCCATCGCATCGAGAATCGGCTGGATTTCCGGGTACTGCGCCAGCAAGGTACTCACCAGCATGACATCCGGCATGGTGTGTACCAGCGGCTGCATACCGCCGAGTTCAAACGCCATGCAGGCGCTAAATAAAATGACATCGCTGTCGTCCGGGCAACCTTCGCTGCTGTCAGCGATGTCACAGACGCTGCCACAGATCGGTTTGCTGTTGAAGGTGCCAATCGGTTCACAAATGGCGTCTTCGCTGGAGATCAACGCGTGCGCTTTGCCGTGCGGGATCAGCATCGCATCGCCTGCCTGCAACGGATAGATCACGCCAGACGCTGAGCGGATCATTAACGATCCACGGCCAACAAAGTGCAATTGTGCTTTGCCCGGCGCGTCATCGTATTGCAAACCAAAAGGGTTATGTAAGGCGATACGCTGATATTTCACGCCATACAGGCGCATGCCCATCAGCAGTTCACTGGTCAGATCTTCATAGCGGCTCATACGAATCCAGACGAATTATCAAAAAACAAAGTTTTTGTATCATAGATCGTCTTGCCTCATCTCACTATGCTTACAACCTGAATTTTTGTGATGGGGATCGCAAATGAGTCTGGATACTGAAGTAGTCGAAACAAGTATAGCGGTGGATAAACCCGCATGGGGCGCGGTGTTTGCCATGGCGTTTGGCGTGTTCGGCCTGATCACTGCCGAATTTCTGCCGGTGAGCTTGCTGACACCGATTGCCGACTCGCTGCAGGTGAGCGAAGGGCAAGCGGGCCAAACGGTGACCGTGACTGCGCTGGTGGCATTGCTCACCAGTCTGGTGGTCGGCAACCTTACGCGTCGTCTCGATCGTCGCGTCGTGATGCTGGCCTTTACGCTGCTGCTGATTGCCTCGGCGCTGCTGGTGGCATTTGCAGAGAATCTGCCAATGATCCTGCTGGCACGCGTGCTGCTCGGCATGGCGATTGGCGGTTTCTGGACGCTTTCCACTGCGATTACCATGCGGCTGGTGCCCAGCGATCAGGTGCCGAAGGCGCTGTCGATAGTGTTTAGCGGCATTTCGCTGGCGACCATCATTGCCGCACCGTTGGGCAGTTATCTCGGCGGCATTATTGGCTGGCGTAATATCTTTCTGCTGACCGGTGCATTGGGCGTGCTGGCGTTGTTCTGGCAGTTCTTCACACTGCCTGCGATGCCGCCAGAGAATAAAGCGCGCAGCGGCGGCGTGCTGGATCTGCTGCGTAACGGCCTGATGCGCTGGGGCATGCTGGCGGTGATCATGATGTTCACCGGACACTTTGCCTTCTTTACCTATCTGCGTCCGTTCCTGGAAAGCAGCGCGCAGCTCAATATCAATCAGCTGTCGCTGGTGCTGCTGGCGTTTGGCGTGGCGAACTTCTTCGGCACCTCACTGGCGGGTTACCTGGTGACGCGCAGCGTGTCGCTGACGCTGACCGGCATGGCGCTGGTAATGAGTGTGACGGCGGTGGTGCTGGTGAGTTTTGGCAATCTGCCGTGGCTGGTCGGTGCCGGCGTGGCGGTGTGGGGCCTGGCATTCGGTTCGATGCCGACCGGCTGGTCAACGTGGATCTCCCGTGCGGTGCCGGATGATGCGGAATCCGGCGGCGGTTTGCTGGTGGCGACGATTCAGTTGGCGATCACCGCAGGTGCTGCGGCCGGTGGCTGGATGTTTGATCTCAACGGCGCGGGCGGTGTGTTCCTCGCCAGCGGCGTGCTGATGCTGCTGGCGGCCATCACTATCTTTACCCGCGTTCGTCATCACGGTTAATTTACCTGCGGCACCGGTGTTTAGTCACGCGTGATCACGCAGGCTGGGGCCGCTTTGGGACTGGCGTCCTCGCGCCGCTACGCGGTGCCCTCACGTCATTCGTCTGCCTGACGGAACGGCGGGGGATGGCACATCCCTGTGCCGCCCCGCCTTCTGCCCGCGTCCTGCGGGCTATCCTGGCAGACTCATTCTGTTCGGCGCTGCGGATTGCCTGTCCCAAAGCGGCCCCAGCCTGCTTCTGAACACTTGTGCGTATTGTTAGCAATCTCTTTGAAATGCCTGCCTCAAGCCATGAACGGTGACAGATTGAAAAGCAGCTGTTTCAGACATAAATCCTGCACCATTCTAAAAACCCAGTTTTTTAACCCTTTGCACACAGGTTAATCCAAATGTGCTTTTTATATTCAAATTAATCGAATAACTACGGCAAATCTCTCTGCTTTTTTGTGATCGAATTCACGCCTATTATTTATCTCAGCAAGGCGATGAAGCCTTATCCGATAAAAAATCATTGAGGAATTGACCATGAAATCTATCAAAACTTTTGCTGCTGTTATCGCTCTCTCTGCTCTGCCATTCGCCAGCTTCGCGCAAAGCGTCACCGCATGTGCTTCAACACTGGATGGTGCAGAAGCGCAAATCGCTGCTCAGGCACATAAAGCTGGTGCTTCCTATAAAGTGACTGAAGCCAATTTCAACAACGGCGTGCACATGACTGCCGAGTTGACCAAATAAGTCTGCGTTAACGATCTGTGCTGACAGGGTGCCTTAGGGTGCCCTGGCGGCGTTGGTAACTGCATAAAATTCTGTTACTTTCCTACCTAAATGATTACTATTCTCAAAAACTAACATCCTTCGTCGGCTCACCTCGGGCTGTCATTCTAAAATTGGTTGCATTGTCGGGCTTTCACTTCACTGCCATGAGGCGGTGGATTTGCTATGGAGAAGTTATGAAAGCGATTAAAACAACATGGGCGTTACGTCCATTGCTGCTGGCAACGGCGCTGTTATCTTCCGCTGCGGTACTGGCAGCGGAGTCTCAGCCGCTGAACCAGGTGATTTCCAAAGGGGCTTACGAACTGGCGTTCAGCAACAGCGATAACGCGCTGTTCCTCGCCACGGCGCAAAACGCCAGCACCAAAGGCGGCACCGTTTATCGTCTCGATCCGCAGGATCTGTCGGTGAAGCAGACCATCAATACCGATCTGCCGACCTTTGGCGCCGCTATCAACCAGAAAACCAACACGCTGTTCTTCGGCAATACCCGTGATGCGGCGCTGACCTCGGTCGATGCCAGCAGCGGTAAAGTGCTGAACACGCTGGTGCTGGATGCGCGTAAGCGCAGCGAAACCGTCCGTCCACTGCAACCGCGTGAAGTGGCAGCGGATGCGGCAACCGATCGTGTGTATGTCACCGGCCTCGGTGAGCAGAGCGTGGTGTGGGTTGTGGATGGCAAAACCCTGAAGCTGGTCAGCACCGTACCGAACACCGGTAAAATGGGCACCGGCCTGGCCATCGATTCTGCGGCACAGAAGTTGTACGTAACCAACGCCGATGGCGAACTGGTAACCATCAATACGCGCCTGAACGCGATTGAAAAACGTCAGAAAATCGATGGCGACAAAGACCACTTCTTCCTGAATATCGCGCTGGATACCCAGGGCCATCGCATCTTCCTGAGCGACTCTAAACAGCCTCAGGTGCTGGTGCTGGATTCCCGCACTCAGCAGGTGATTCATAAGATTGATGTGCCAGAATCGCTGGCGGTACTGTTCAATGCCGACCGCAACGAGCTGTATGTGACGCACCGTAAAGCCGGCGAGATCAGCATCATCGACGCCAGCTCTTATAAAGTGAAGCGCACGGTGAAAGCACCGGGCCTGCCAAACAGCCTGGCGCTGTCAGCAGACGGTAAAGCGCTGTTTGTCAGCATCAAGCAGCCAGGCACCCGTAAAGAGCCACCAAAAAACCCGGATAGCGTCCTGCGCATCGCGCTGTAAGCGGCAGTTATCTGAAACTCAAGGGCGGCGTGTGCCGCCCTTTGCATTTCCGCACTTTCCTTCCCCGCTCGCCCCGCGATATACGCTACCTTTTACCTCGACAACACCAATGGAGAGGAAGCAATGAGCCAGTTTTTTATGCATGAGAAAAACGATCTGGTGAACGAAGCCATCGAAGGGGTTTTGCTGAGCACGCCATGGCATAACCTGAGCCGCCTCGATCTCGGTGATGAGATCCGCGTGGTGGTGCGCACAGATTGGGATAAGAGCAAAGTGGCGCTGATCTCCGGCGGCGGATCGGGCCATGAACCGGCGCACGCCGGTTTTGTCGGCAAAGGCATGCTCACGGCGGCGGTATGCGGCGATATCTTTGCCTCACCGAGCGTCGATGCGGTGCTCAATGCCATCATCAATGTCACGGGCGATGCAGGTTGTCTGCTGATTGTGAAGAACTACACCGGCGACCGGTTGAACTTCGGGCTGGCGGCGGAGAAAGCGAAAAATCTCGGCTACAACGTCGAGTTGGTGATGGTGCAGGACGATATTGCACTGCCCGAAAATCCTCAGCCGCGCGGCATCGCTGGAACCGTGTTGGTGCATAAGATCGCCGGTTTTGCCGCCGAGCAGGGGCAATCGCTGGATGAAGTTAAAGCGCTGGCGCAGCGTGCCATCGACGCCACCTCATCGATTGGGCTGGCGTTTGCGACCTGCCATATCCCGGGCGAAAAGCGTGATGAACGTGTCGAAGCGGGCCACAGCGAGCTGGGCATGGGCATCCACGGCGAACCGGGCGTGGTGACACTGGATACCCAAAACAGTCGAAAAATCAGCAGTATTATGACCGATAAGCTGGCGCAGTCGCTGCCAGACGGCAAACAGGCGCTGCTGTTGATCAACAACCTCGGCGGCTTCTCCCAGCTGGAGCTGGCGGTGTTGACGCGCGAAGTATTGCAATCGCCACTGGCGGCGCGGGTTACCCACCTTATCGGTCCGGCAACCCTGGTCAGCGCTTTAGATATGAAAGGCTTCTCGCTGTCATTGCTGGCGCTGGAGGAACCCTTCCTTGAGGCACTCAATGCGCCGGTGCAGGTGCTGGGCTGGGTACCGGTCTATGATTTTGCACCGATCAGTTTACAGAGCGCGGAAAAAGTCGGCAGCGTGCTGGATTTCGATCCGTCCGACAACGCTGAAGTGGCAAAACATGTCGACCGCGTGACGCAGACGTTGATAGATCTGGAAAGCGAACTCAATGCGCTGGATGCCAAAGTCGGCGACGGCGATACCGGCTCAACCTTTGCTGCGGGTGCGAAGAAGATTCAACGCGGCCTGCGTGACAAGCAGTTGCCGCTGGATGAGTTGCCGACCTTAATGGCGCTGATCGGTGAGCAACTGGCGACGGTGATGGGCGGTTCAAGCGGCGTACTGATGTCGATTCTGTTCACCAGCGCCGGGCAAAAACTGGAAGAGGGCAGCGCACTGCCGCAGGCATTAATGCATGGTCTGGAGCGCATGAAGCATTACGGTGGCGCGCAGCCGGGGCATCGTACGTTAGTGGATGCGCTGCAACCGGCGCTGGAGGCGTTAGTGGCGGGTGAGTCACTGGCCGCTGCGGCGAAAGCCGCTCAGCAAGGCGCGGATGCCACGGCAAAAATGCAGAGTGCCAAAGCGGGACGTTCGGCTTATCTGAACCAACAAAGTCTGGATGGAGTGAAAGATCCGGGTGCGTATGCGGTTGAGAAGGTGTTTACGGTGTTAGCAGGCTGATGGCAGCTGATTGATGAGAAGGGTAGCGGCGCGATTTATCGCGCACACCTGAAGCGATATAACCGCTGACAGATGCGCAATAAATAACGCCGCTACAACAACCTTACTCCGCCGACTCGCGCATCATCTCTTGATGCGGGATATCCGACAGAATCTGCTCGAAACTGCGCAGACGTTTGTAGATCGACATCAGTTCGACCAGTGTTGACCAGGAGGAGATCAGATACTGGAACGATGAGCGCACCTGGTCAAACACGTTAGTAATCTGGTTGAGCAAACCGAGTGTGATGGTCCCGGCAACAATCGACGGAAACAGCAGGAACAGCCCAAACACGTTATCGACCTGCAGATAGAGAATGCGGGTGATGTTGAAATAGAGATAGTGGAAATAGAGACGGAAATAGTTAAAGCGCACGCGGCTAAACAGCTCATTTACCGTCGGCGGTGACGCGCGATCGGCGTTGTCTTCGCCATACACCAGCTCTTTACGATAGGCCGCTTCCACACGTTGATTGCGGAACTCCAGCCCTGGCAGCTTAATCCCGACGATTGCCAGCAGTCCGGTACCAAACACCGACCACAGCACCGCCGCAATCACCAACGCATACGGGATATTGCCCAACAGCGGGATATCTTTCACGTGATGTGACAGGGTGATCAACACCGGCAGGAACGCTACCAGCGTCATGATCGCCTGAATAAAACTCACGCCCCAATCTTCCAACGTGCTGGCAAATCGCATGGTGTCTTCCTGCACACGCTGAGCGGCACCTTCCACATGGCGCAGGCGCTGCCAGTTGTGCATGTAGTAATTGTTCATCGCGGTGCGCCAGCGGAACACCCAGTGGCTGATAAAGAATGAGTTCATCACGCCAATCACCACCGCAATCAATGCGATACCTAAAAAGGCAAGAACCTGCTGGTAAAATTCAGCAATCTGCACCGATCCGGCTTTGGTTAAGGCTTTTTGAATCAAGTCATAGAATGGACCATACCAGGCATTGACCGCTACGCCGACCTGCACACCAAACCAGGTGACAAAGATGATCAATGCTGCACCCCACACTGACCAGCGCTGCCACGGATGGTTATCGATCACCTTCCATGCAAGGGCGAAAATCGCTGCGACGATCCAGTAATAGGCATAAAACCATAGTTGGCTCGCATGAATAAAGCGGCTGGCATTGGTTGGCAATGGCTGCTGCATTGCGGCCTGTAGCGCAGGCCAGCGTGCTGGAAAATCATTGAAAAAGCCAAACCAGGCAAAAATCGCAATCAAACTCCAAATCGCGGCCGAGCTGAAAAACAGCGCTGGCCGCGGAAAATAGGACTTAAACATAGGCACTCCGCTGTTATGTGTACTCTTTTATACCGCGTCAGACAGTGCTTTGTCTGTTGTGGGTTGTATCTGACGATGACAGCATCGCTGCTGCGATGTAAAGCGACACCATGACTTGTTAAGTATTTTGTGCGCATTTGTTTCGAGAAACTAAATTAATAACAGTTGTGGTGTTACACTATGTGCACTGTTACCGGTAACAGTGACGCTGTATCCCTTAAGCCACAACTAAAAAAACAATACAACGCAACGAGTTAACTTTCATACCGCATTCATGTGGTAATGAGGCAATGTCATGTCAGAACAAAAAAATGGTCACAGTCGCAGGGATTTTCTGCTGAGAACCATCACCCTGGCGCCAGCGATGGCCGTTGGCGGTTCGGCAATGGGCGCGTTAGTGGTGCCGATGGCCGCAGGAGCAGCAGAGCAACCCGTCGCACCTCAACAAGCACGCGCTTATCAGCCAAGCTGGTTCACGGCGGAAGAGTTCGCCTTTATCACTGCGGCAGTGGCGCGCCTGATCCCCAATGATGAACGCGGTCCTGGCGCACTGGAAGCCGGTGTGCCGGAGTTTATCGATCGTCAAATGAACACGCCGTACGCCACCGGCAGCAACTGGTATATGCAGGGGCCGTTCAATCCCGATCTGCCTAAAGAGCTGGGTTATCAGTCTCCGCTGGTGCCGCAGCAGATTTATCGCCTGGGTCTGGCCGATGCCGATGGCTGGAGCAAAAAGCAGCACGGCAAAGTGTTCGCTGAGCTAACCGGCGAACAGCAGGACGCACTGCTGACCACGTTTGAGAGCGGTGAGGCACAGTTCCCGCAGCTCAATAGCAAAACCTTCTTCTCCTTCCTGCTGCAGAACACCCGCGAGGGTTACTTCAGCGATCCGATCCACGGTGGAAATCAGGGCATGGTGGGCTGGAAGCTGATTGGCTTCCCTGGCGCACGTGCCGACTTTATGGATTGGGTGGAGCGTGGTGAACGTTATCCGTTCCCGTCAGTGGATATTCGCGGGGAGAGGGCGTAACCGTGGCAAATGAATTGAAAAAAGTAGACGCGGTGGTGGTGGGTTTCGGCTGGGCCGGAGCCATCATGGCGAAAGAGCTGACCGAAGCCGGTCTGACGGTGGTGGCGCTGGAGCGCGGTCCACATCGTGATACCTATCCTGATGGATCTTATCCGCAGTCGATTGATGAACTGACCTATAACATCCGTAAAAAGTTGTTCCAGGATCTGTCGAAAAGCACCGTGACCATCCGTCACGATGCCTCGCAAACTGCGGTGCCGTATCGTCAGCTGGCGGCGTTTTTGCCGGGCACCGGCACCGGCGGTGCAGGTCTGCACTGGTCAGGCGTGCATTTCCGTGTCGATCCGGTGGAGCTGAACCTGCGCAGCCATTACGAGCAGCGCTACGGCAAAAACTTCATCCCGGAAGGCATGACCATCCAGGATTTCGGCGTCAGCTATGATGAGCTGGAGCCTTTCTTTGATCAGGCTGAGAAAGTATTTGGTACATCCGGCAGCGCCTGGTCGATCAAAGGCCAGCTGCAGGGCAAAGAGAAAGGGGGTAACCCTTACGCGCCGGATCGTTCCAGTGCTTTCCCACTGCCTGCGCAGAAGCGTACTTACTCGGCACAGCTGTTTGCCCAGGCTGCTGAATCAGTGGGTTATCATCCCTATGATATGCCGTCAGCCAACACCTCTGGCCCGTACACCAACACCTATGGTGCGCAGATGGGGCCGTGCAACTTCTGCGGTTACTGCAGCGGTTATGCCTGCTACATGTACTCCAAAGCTTCTCCGAACGTGAATATTCTGCCCGCGCTGCGTCAGGAGCCGAAGTTCGAACTGCGTAACAACTCCTACGTGCTGCGCGTCAATCTGACCGATGACAAGAAGCGCGCCACCGGCGTGACCTATCTGGATGGTCAGGGGCGTGAAGTGGTGCAGCCAGCGGATCTGGTGATCCTGTCTGCGTTCCAGTTCCACAACGTGCATCTGATGCTGCTGTCAGGCATCGGCAAACCGTACAACCCGATCAGCAACGAAGGTGTGGTGGGTCGTAACTTCGCCTATCAGAACATCTCGACCCTGAAAGCGCTGTTCGACAAAAACACCACCACCAACCCGTTTATTGGTGCGGGCGGTGCGGGCGTGGCAGTGGATGACTTCAACGCAGACAACTTCGACCACGGCCCACATGGTTTTGTTGGCGGCTCCCCGTTCTGGGTGAACCAGGCGGGTACCAAACCGATCTCCGGTTTGCCGACGCCGAAAGGCACGCCAAACTGGGGCAGCCAGTGGAAAGCCGCTGTGGCTGATACCTATAACCATCATATTTCGATGGATGCGCACGGCGCGCACCAGTCGTATCGCGCCAACTATCTCGATCTCGATCCGAACTACAAAGATGTCTATGGCCAGCCGCTGCTGCGCATGACCTTTGACTGGCAGGACAACGACATCAAGATGGCGCAGTTTATGGTCGGCAAGATGCGCAAGATCACCGAAGCGATGAACCCGAAAATGATCATCGGCGGCGCCAAAGGACCAGGCTCTCACTTCGATACCACCGTGTACCAGACCACGCATATGAGCGGCGGTGCGATCATGGGTGAAGATCCGAAAACCAGTGCGGTGAACCGTTATCTGCAGAGCTGGGATGTGCCTAACGTGTTTGTGCCAGGTGCCTCTGCGTTCCCGCAGGGCCTCGGCTATAACCCAACCGGCATGGTGGCGGCGCTGAGCTATTGGTCAGCTAAAGCTATCCGCGAACAGTATCTGAAGAACCCCGGCCCCCTGGTTCAGGCATAAGGAACACGGCGATGATCAAAAGCATTTTGGCCCTGTTTCTGGGCACGATGACGTTCGCCGCAGTGGCGGACGAAGCAGGTTCGGACGCTCTGGTGAAGCGCGGTGAGTATCTGGCACGCGCGGGTGACTGCGTAGCCTGCCATAGCACCGAGGGCGGCAAGCCGTTTGCCGGTGGATTGCCGATGGCGACACCAATTGGCACCATTTACTCCACTAACATCACCCCGGATAAAACCACCGGTATTGGTGACTACAGCTACGACGATTTCCAGAAAGCGGTGCGTCATGGCGTGGCGAAAAATGGCGAGACGCTCTATCCGGCGATGCCATATCCGTCCTACGCGGTAGTCAGCGATGAAGACATGCAGGCGCTGTATGCCTACTTTATGCATGGCGTACAGCCGGTGGCGCAGGCTAACAAAGACAGCGACATTCCCTGGCCGTTGTCGATGCGCTGGCCGCTCTCCATCTGGCGTGGCATCTTCGCGCCAGACGTGAAAGCGTTCCAGCCCGCCGCGCAGGAAGATCCGGCGCTGGCGCGCGGTCGCTATCTGGTGGAAGGTCTGGGTCACTGCGGTGCCTGCCATACACCGCGTAGCATCACCATGCAGGAAAAAGCGCTGACCAACGGCGAAGGCAATGATTACCTGTCAGGCAGTAGCGCACCGATTGATGGCTGGACCGCCAGCAATCTGCGCGGTGACAACCGTGATGGTTTAGGCCGCTGGAGCGAAGACGATCTGAAGCAGTTCCTGCGCTTTGGCCGCAACGATCACACCGCCGTATTTGGTGGCATGACCGATGTGGTGCAGCACAGCCTGCAGTATCTCAACGATGAAGATATCAGCGCGATTGCTAAATATCTGAAGTCGCTGGGTGCGAAGGATGCCAGCCAGACGGTGTTCACGCAGGATGATGCGGTCGCCAAAGCGTTGTGGAAGGGCGATGACAGCCAGCCAGGTGCTTCGGTGTATGTCGATAGCTGTGCGGCCTGTCATAAGACCGACGGCAGCGGTTATCAACGTTTCTACCCGGCACTGCGCGGCAATCCGGTCGTCATGGCGGAGGACCCGACCTCGCTGATCCACATCGTATTGGTGGGCGGCACCTTGCCTGGCGTGCAGGGCGCTCCGTCAGCCATCACCATGCCGGCATTCGGTTGGCGTCTGAACGACAACCAGGTGGCAGATGTGGTGAACTTTATCCGTGGCAGCTGGGGTAATGGCGTGAAGTCGACGGTGACGGCGAAGGATGTGGCGAAGCTACGCAAGGATGAGGCGGTCGAGTCGAAACAGGGCAGCGCGGACATTAAGGTGCTGGAAGGGCAGTAAAGTGACATAAAGCGGGGCGCAAATTTGCGTACCGCTTTAACCAGATAGGGCCGCCATTTTCATCATTGGCGGCCTTTTTACAAAACGCCAGACCCTAAGCGGCTCCAGACTGCGTTATCACCCGTTACTTACCGCTGGATATCAAGACTCCTTACGTCTTGTTAAATATTCTCCAAATCCAGCCCGCGTGTTTTCGGACCGTAAATCCCCACTGACAGCATCACCACCAGCATGCTCAGCACGATAAAGACGATCACGCCCTGGCTGCCGGCGTACTGCAAAATAATGCCGATCAAAATGCTGCTGAACACCGTGGACAGGCGGCTAAAGGAGTAGCAGAAGCCGACCGCACGCGCGCGAATATGCGTCGGGAAAATCTCGGTCTGATAGGCGTGGTAGCTAAAGGTCAGCCACGCGTTGCTGTAGGTGATCAGGAAGCCACAGATGATCATCAGCACCGGATTGGTTGCCAGCGCGAACAGCGTGCCGAATACCACGGTCATCAGGGAGGAGAAAACGATCTGCCATTTGTTCTCGAGCTTATCGGCGTAGCGACTGCAAATCAGTGAGCCGAGCGGATAAGCCAGGGTGATAAAGAACGCATACAGCAGGCTGTGGGTCACCGTTGCGCCTTTGCCGGACAGCAGTGCAGGCAGCCAGTTACCGAAGCCGAAGAAGCCAATTGCCTGGAAGAAGTTCATCACTACCAGCATCAGTGTACGCTTGCGGTAAGCGGGGGACCAAATCTCGCTGAAGCGACCTTTTTTTGGCAACGCTGCTGCGGCATCGCTGTCAGAGAAATCTTCGCCCGGCGCAATCCCGCAGCGTTTTTCCATCTCACTCAGCACCTTATGCGCTTCCTGATGACGGCCCTGCTGCGCCAGCCAGCGCGCCGATTCCGGCAGGTTTTTACGAATCAGCCAGATCACCAGCGAGCAAACCGCACCGGCGATCACCACCCAGCGCCAGCCTTCAAGGTTGAGAATAGTTTGCGGTACCAGCCACCATGACATCAGCGCCACGGCAGGCACCGACAGGAACTGGATAAAGAAAGAGTAGGCAAAGGCGCGGCTGCGCAGATGAGCAGGCACCCATTCGGACAGATAGGTATCAATGGTCACCAGCTCAACACCGAGGCCGATACCGACCAGGAAGCGGAACAGGATGATCATTTCAGCGCTCTGTTGGAAGGCCATCAACAGCGAGAACACGCCGTACCATGCCAGTGCGCACATAAAGGTCAGACGACGACCAAAGCGGTCGGCATAGGGAGCCAGCAGGCTGGCACCGACAAACAGGCCGAGGAAAGTCGCCGAGGCGAAGGCGGCCTGGTCGGCAATGCCGAAGACCCCTTCCGAGCCGGTATGAAACACGCCAGCTGCCAGCAGACCAGAACTGATATAGCCGGTTTCAAACAGATCGTAGAGCTCAAAAAAACCGCCCAGCGCCAGCAGCGTAATAAAACGCCATAAGCCTGCGGATGAGGGCAGTGCATCGATGCGCCCGGCTAAGGTGCGGCGATCCGCTGCGATGTGATCGTTCGCCATCCCTGTCGAAGTGATTGTTGTCATTATTGGATAAACCTCGGTGTTTGCAGAACTCGCACGGTTTTATGGGTTTTAAAAATAATTAACCGTTAGCAAGCGAAGGAATAGCAGGATAATCAATTCATCGCGGGTTGCCGAGAGGGGCAACGGTGACATTTTCGCAATCTACGTTGCAGTTCACAGAAGTGTGGTCGCCGTCCATGGCGATGCGATTAATGCAGGCTGGGGTAAACGCCCGGTCCAATCGGTAAACCCAGTGCGTACCATGCCAGCAGCAGGATGATCCAGCTGATAAAGAACACCACCGGATACGGGAAGATCAGCACATAATAGGTGCCAAGTTGCGCATCTTTTTGGTATCGCTGCAGGAATCCGAGGAACAGCGGCAGGAACGGTGACATCGGCGCGAGGGGCAATACGGCAGAATCCGCGATACGGAAAATCATCTGCGCGAAGGCCGGATGGAATCCGAGCAGCATAAACATCGGCACGAACACTGGCGCCAGAATCGACCAGATGGCTGAGCCGCTGGCAATAAACATGCACAAGAATGCCGACAGGAACATCAAACCGAGGAACGCGGGCGCGCCACTGATGCCGGCACTTTCCAGCATATCGGTCAGACCGATCGCCATGAATTTGCCCATGTTGCTCCAGTTAAAGAAGGCGACAAACTGCGACAGCGGGAACACCATCACAATAAAGCCCGCCATGCTCTTCATCGGATCCACCAGCAGCTGCGGGATGTCATCGGCCCGACGGATTTGCTTTGTCACGGCGCCGTAAGCAATCGCCACCACAAAGAAGAACAGGATGATGATCGGCACAATGCCCTGAATAAACGGCGAAGGAATGATGCCGCCGGTTTTCGGGTTACGCAGGGGGGCATGTTCTGGCACCACCAGCAGGGCCATCAGGGCGATAAACACCAGCGCGGCAATGCCCGCAGCCCGCAGGCCCCGGTTCTCCAGCGCGGTCAGCGGCGGCAGGCGATCGTTGTTGCCGCCGTTCCACGCAGGAAGACGCGGCTCGACAAACTTATCAGTAAGGATGGCACCGGCAATCGTCAGCACAATCACCGAGCTGGCCATAAAGAACCAGTTATCGATCACACTCACGTGCACGGTATCGCTCACCGCTTTCGCGGCTTCGGTACTGATGCCGGAGAGCAGCACATCGGTGGTGACGATCAGCAGGTTGGCGGTAAAGCCGGAAGCGACACCCGCGATAGCCGCCAGTAAACCCGCCACCGGATGACGACCCACGGCGAGGAAGATCAGCGCGCCCAGCGGTGGCATCACCACCAGTGCGGCATCCGATGAGATATGGCTGAAGAAGGCGATAAACAGCACCATATAGCTGGCGTAGCGGCGGCTGACGCGTGAGGCCATCTTCACCATCAGCGATTGCAGCAGGCCGACTTTCTCTGCTAAACCCGCACCAATCACCAGCGCCAGAATTGACCCCAGTGGCGTGAAGCCGCTGAAGTTTTTGATGATGTTAGGCAGAATCCATTGAATCCCGGCCACGCTCAGCAGGTTGTTGACCCGCACCAGTTCGCCATTGGTGGGATTTTTCACTGCCAGATCGAAGTAGCTGATAATCGCGGTGGCGACCATCAATACCACGATCAAATAGACAAACAGTAAGAACGGGTTGGGCACTTTGTTGCCGACCCGCTCAATCCAGCTAAACAGCTTCCCTGGGCTGCGGTTCTCCGTGGTCACTTCCATCGGTTATTCCTCGTCATGTCTGTTGTATTTGCGCCCGTCATACTTCAAGCCGCTGAGGCGACTCGAAGTATGACGGGCTTTAGTTTTTATTTTTTTGGTTACTGCATCCGGGTTTGCGCCGGATTGAATCTTTTATGCCGCTAAGGCTTTTATAATTTTGATGGCGTCACATCTGCCGGAATCGGGCAGCTGTAGGGCTGTTCGCGGCGCACGCGCTGGAACTCTTCGCGGCAGCGCGCCAGTGCTTCTTCATCCTGCAACAAGGTCAGCGCGGTGGCGGCCATCACTTTGGCGGCCAGACACATGCCTTTGTGGCCCAGCGAAGTGCGGCCCTGCGCCACCAGTTGCCAGGTGTGCAGCGGGGTACCAAAGGCGAAGCAAGGCGCAAAGCACTGCGCGGTTGGCGTCACCCAACTCACATCGCCGACATCGGTTGAGCCATACAGCAGCTCGCGCGTTATGGCATACGGTGCCACTTCATCCATCAAAATTTTGTCGCCCAGCGCCTCGGTCCATGCCACGCCTGCCTCGCCGCCGGTGCGCGCTGCGTTCAAACGCGCATTGCGCAGATCGTCCTTCGTTAGCGTGGCACGAATCTCGGCGGCGAACTGCTGCTCCTCCGCGCTGTACTCGGGCAAGCCAAACTGATGCAAGTTGCGCTCCATCACCGCTTCCAGCGCGCGATTCGGCACATAGTTGGAGCAGGCTTTATCGAAGCGCACCGTCATGGTGGTGTCGGTCATCAGGGCCGCGCCTTTGGCGATATTGATCACCCGCTGATAAATATCCTGTGCCTGATCGAGTTCTGGCGCGCGGATCAGATACAGCACTTCGGCATCGGCTTGCACCACATTGGGGGAAACACCGCCGGTGTTAGTCACGGCGTAGTGCACACGCGCTTCCTGCACGATGTGCTCGCGCAGGAAGTTGGCACCGGTGTTCATCAGCGTCACGGCATCCAGCGCACTGCGTCCCAGATGCGGCGAGTTAGCGGCGTGCGCGGCCACGCCTTTGAAGTGAAATGCGGCCTGGATATTGGCCAGCGTGCTGAGGTTGAACATGCCGCTGAAGCCTTCAGGATGCCAGGTGACCGCAGCATCCACATCATCAAACAGCCCTTCGCGCACCATAAAGGTTTTGCCAGAACCGCCTTCCTCGCCTGGGCAACCGTAAAAGCGTAGCGTGCCGCGCTGGCCGTTTTCTGCCCACCATGCCTTGATGGCAAAGGCCGCGGCCAGTCCGGCGGTGCCCAGCAGATTATGGCCGCAGCCGTGCCCGTTGCCGTTTTCCACCAGTGGTTGTGGTGTGGCGCAGCCTGATTGCTGGCTCAAACCGGCCAGCGCATCAAACTCACCGAGGATAGCAATCACCGGTTTTCCACTGCCGATGCTGGCGATAAAGGCGGTGTTGATATTGCCGACGCCACGCTCGACGGCAAAGCCTTCCTGCTCCAGCGCATCGGCCAGAAGGGCGGCGGATTGCGTCTCTTCAAAGCGGGTTTCCGGTACATCCCAGATGGCATCGCTAAGGGCGGTGAAGCGCGGCTGGTTTTCGTTGATGTAACGATCGATAAAATCGTGATGGCTCATCGCTGACCTCCAAACTGTGCCTGGTTCAGCGCCAGCGTCGCAAGGGTTTGCACCGCTGTGGCCATAATCGCTTCGTCAAAATCGAACTTCGCGTTGTGGTGGCCTGCCGCCAGATCGCAACCAAAGATCACATAGGATGACTGACCGCCACGCTGCTGCACGCGCTCCAGCATGTATGTGGCATCTTCCGAACCCGCCGCCTGCTTTTTGGTATCCACTACCGAGGTGAAAATCCCCATGGCATCGGCCTGCTGGTGGATAAAATCGACCCACGGCTGGCTTGGGGTACAGCTGCGTGCGCCACCCATTAGTTTGATGTCGTACTCAACGCCATACATCGCCGCCGCGCCGGAAATCACGCGCAGGGCTTGCTGATAGATGTCATCGTTAACCTGATTGCTGACGCCACGGGTTTCCACTTTCATCAGGGCATAATCGGGTACCACGTTGCGTCCGGATCCCGCCTGCAACACACCTACGTTGACGCGTGCGACACCGCCGCTGTGTTGTGGCAGGTTGTGCAGCGCCAGTGTGGCTTGCGCGGCGGCCAGCAAGGCGTTACGACCCTCTTCTGGTTTACCGCCCGCATGCGCGCCGACGCCAGTGAAATTGACGTCCAGTTTGGTGGTGGCCAGGAAGCTATCGCTGCCGCAAACGATTTCGCCAGCAGGCACGCCTGTGCCGAGATGGATAGCGGTAAACAGATCCACATCATCCACCACGCCTGCGGCCACCATCGCTTTAGCGCCACGCACGCCCTCTTCGGCAGGCTGGAAGATGATCTTAATGGTGCCGCTGAGCTGATCTTTCATCTCCATCAACACGCCCGCCAGCGCCAGGCCGATAGTAGTATGGCCGTCGTGGCCGCAGGCGTGCATCATGCCGGAGTTGCAGGAGGCAAATCCTTCACGGGTAGGGATGTGGTCGGCATCACGGCTTTCGTTCTGGTCCAGCGCATCCATATCGACACGGAAGCCCATCACCGGGCCGGGACGACCGGTCTCCAGCGTGGCGACTACGCCGCAGAAGCCGCCTGAGAAACGCGAGATCCACTGTGGCAGTGCGCCTTGCTCCAGTGCACGGGCTTCCTGTTGTGCCAGTACCTCGTCAGAAGGTAAGCCCATGCGCGCATCGGCATCGATCACGTCGCGGCCGAGCTTGAGCTGATAACCAAGACGATGCAGCTCTTCGGCCACTATCGTTGCAGTACGGAACTCCAGCCAGCCCGATTCGGCAAAATGGTGCAGATCGCGACGCCAGCTTTGCATCTGTGGAATCCGCGCGTTGACGAGGTCGGAGAGGGTTTTCATCGGCATATCCTTTGTGTTGGTTTTTTATGCATTATCCCGAATCTACACAATGGTATTGGTGCGCATAAGATGCGAATATCTTGTCACTGATAAACAACGGTTATCACAAAAATCATGCCTGCCAACCTCAAACTTCATCAACTGCGCGCCTTTGTCGATGTGGCCCGCCAGGGCAGTATTCGCGCTGCCAGCCGCTTATCGGGACTTTCACAGCCTGCGCTGACCAAAGCGATTCAGGAACTGGAGCTGGCGCTTGGCGCACGTTTGTTCGAACGTCGTCAGCAGGGCGTCACGCTAACGGATATCGGTGATAACTTTTTTCGTCATGCCAGTCTGGTGCTGGAAGAATTGCGCGTGGCGCAGGAGGATATTCAGCAGCGATTGGGATTGGCGGGCGGAAGAGTGAACATCGGCGTGGGCGGCAGTATTGCGCGCACTATCATGCCGCAGGTGATCACCCAGTTTCATCGTGAATACCCGCTGGTGAAGGTGCGTATCGTTGAGGGGCAGCTGGTGTCGATGGTGCATGAACTGCGTCAGGGCGCCCTGGATTTCACCGTTAATACCTACGATCAACATCATCTGGATCAGGAGCTGATTTTTGAGCGGCTAATGGAGCGTGACTATCAGGTGGTGATGCGAAAAGGCCATCCGATGGCGCATGCCCGCTCACTGAATGAGTTGCAGCACTGTGACTGGACGATGCCGACGCCGCAGGGTAGTTACTATCGGTTGCTGCACGATCTGTTTGGTGAACGCGGTATGGCACCGAAGATCGTGGTGACCTGCGAAACCTTTATGGCCTGCACCAGCCTGGTGGCAAAGAGTGATTTTGTCAGCATCATCTCGCGCGATGTCATTGAGGATCCGACGCACGGTGGGCAACTTATTGCCCTCGATCTTGACGATCCGTTACCAAAAGCCACCTTCTATTTGATCCAGCGGAAAGACACCGCGCTGACCCCAATGAGCGCTTATATGGCCCAGCTGTTCCGCCGCTATTGTCAACAAAAGTAAGATTGTGTCCTGGATTGTCAGCAAAGTTAAGAGTGCGGTTTGGCTCGCAGCTTTTTAAAAATTGCGCATTACACTCGCTCCGTACGTTTACGTTAAGGATAACCGACCATGCAAATTACACCTTATTTGTTTTACAACGGCCGCTGTGAAGAGGCGATCGCCTTTTATCTTGCGGCCACTGACGGCGAACTACTGTTTAAAATGACCTTTGGTGACATGCCGGATGAAACCCCTGTTGAGGATGAGGGCTGCCCCTCTGGCGTGACCTTCTCGCCAGAACAAATCATGCATGCCCAGCTGCGCATCGGTCAGGGTGAATTGATGATGAGCGATGGCGCACAGCAGGCAAACTAGGCCGGCTTTTCCGTATGTTTATCGACACTCGATGAAGCGCAAGGAAAACGTTGGTTTGATGCTTTATCCGCAGGCGGAGAGGTGACGAAAGCGTGGGAGCCGACATTCTGGGCGCACGGTTTCGGCATGTTAACCGATAAGTTTGGCGTGCCCTGGATGGTGAGTGCGGACATGCCGCAGAGTTAAACCGGAACAGTTTGTGACCAGGTACGCATAAATGCGTACCTTACAAGGGGCGCCAGTGATGGCGACCCTTGTATTCATACGAATTAGAAGTTGTAACCCACGACCAGATAGTAACCCCAGCCCGTCGATTTCACTTCAAACGGACCGTTGCCGAAGTTCAGCTCCTGCCCATCCGCCCACTGACCGCCATTGTGGAAATAACGTGCCACGGTAGAAACGTGCCAGTGATCGTAGTTCAGCGACAGAATGTGGCTGGACGCGATCGAATTGCTGGTACGTGATGGACCGGTCTCATCGCGCAGGTCTGAACCCCAGTCGAAGTTGGTGAAGCCGATGTAGCTCAGCTTGCCGCCCCACAGATCGGTAATCGGCACAAAGTATTTCACTTTGAAGCGATAACCATCCCAGCTGTTTTCGTTCGCTGCACCGTAGTTCTGCCACTGGTATTTGGCATACACGTTCAATGACAGACCGATATCGCTGTGGGTATCGATGTCGGTACCCAGACCCATGTACCAGGTGTTCTGACGCTGTGAAGCGTTACGACCCATGTCATAGATGTAGTTGTTGGCGAAGTACCACTCTTTAAACGGACCAAATGCCAGGCTGGTGCCGGTCAGTTTATCGATAGAGAAACGCGGTTCAATTTCCATGAACAGCGGCGAACCGTGGTCGAAAATGCCGTTCGCGTTGCTGTTACCCACGCCGAAGAAGTTGGTTAAATCCGCATAGCCGTAAAAATCGAACCAGTCTTTTTTAGCAAAGGCTTCGTATTCGAGATACACGTCATTGTTGAACTGTGGTCCGAAGCGGGTGTGATAGCTGCCCACCACGTTAACGCTCTGGTGCCACCAGTCTGAAAGATACTGCGGATCGCTGTCTGCCGCTTGTGCCGCGCCGGTCCAGCTGCTGGCCAGTAAGGCCCCTGCTATCAATGCTTTAAATTTCATTATTTTATTAACCACATGCTAGTGATTGCTGCGGTTGCGCCGCAATCGAGTGAAATCAATCCCAGGGGATGGGCCGTGAGTTGTTTTTATCCGGTCTGAATCGCCGAATTTTCAAATGTGCGTAATGTGCCTGTAACAGAGCGATAGGAAATAGATTTTGATCACGTTTGTCAAAATGTGTTGCATTTTGATTCACTGTAAATGTGATTGTGATCACATAAATGCTGTGTGGCGAACGGAACCCCGCAACCGTTTACGTTGTCGCGTACAACCGTAAAAATGTCAGATGCAGAAAAAGAACGTAGCGGCACGATTCATCGTGTGCCTTTGGAATTTGGCGGCGGAAAATACGTGGTTCATCGTGTAGGGCGATTTAGATGAGGAAAAGACTCAATACGTTGTGCCGCTACCGCGCTGGATATTCAAGGCGGTAGCGACACGTCGATTATGGCAAGGTCACACGCACCTGCAGGCCGGAGATTTGTCCCTGGGCGTTATGGCAGTTCGACAGCGCGACCTGCATCTGATGCTTCTGCGCTACGCTGCGCACAATCGACAGACCCAAACCGCTGCCTTGCGCCTGTACATCTGGCGACCGGGTGAAGCGATCAAAGGCGCGTTCGATAAAGGACTCCGGCATGCCCGGCCCGTTATCGACGATATCCACCACGGTGTGATTGCCCACGCGATGCAGCAGCACATCCACCAGGCTGCCTTCCGGCGTGTGCAGCATCGCGTTGCCGATGAGGTTATCAAACAGGCTACGCAAATCGGAACGGCTGGCGTGCAGGCGATAGTGCGTGGTGCCATTAAAACCGATATCAATGCCGCGTTTATCGGCGACCACCATCAACTGCTCGATGCTCTCTTTCAGCAAATCATCGAGCTGGATGGTTTCCACCGTGGCCACCACTGACTGATCTTCCTGGCGCGAGATATTCAGCAACTGCGTCACCAGATGGCGCGTCCGCGTGACGCCGGCTTCCAGCTGATCAAACTGGCGACTGGCTTCACCAGGCTGAATATGCTGGCGCAGATTTTCCAGCTGCAAGGTGACGGCGGTAACCGGCGTGCGCAGTTCATGTGCCGCATCTTCAAGGAACTGTCGCTGCGATGACCAGGCTGCCCGTAGCTTATCGAGCAGAGAGTTATAAGCAGCCACCAGCGGTAGCACTTCATCTGGTAAGCCATCCGGCGATACCGAGTGCGGATGCAATGTTTCTTGTGCGGCAATCTGTCGCGAAGCAACGCGCAAATCTCGCGTGATGGCACGTACTACCAGCCAGATCACCAGCAGTGACAGCGGCATCATCAGCATTAAAGGAATGATGGCGGACAGCACCCGCTTCACCATCAAACTTTTCATGTAGCCGATGTTGTGTAAAACCTGAATATTACCGATTTCACTGCCCAGTTCGCCGGGGCGGGTATACACGCGCCAGTCACAGTCATCGCCACAGTCGCCAACTTTTAAATCGGACCAGCCTTTTTTTGCCTGCAGCGGCGCCTGTAAAGCAGGCCATGAGCTGGCGCGCAGATGATTGTTGGTGTCCCACAGCTGAACGATGTAGGTGCTCTTCAGCTTCTCTTGCTGCATCACCATAGGCATCAGCGCGGGCATGCGCTGGCTGGAGGACCAGGCATCAGCGATCTTGGCGAGCTGATCGTCCTTCATGGTGCCCATCATGTCGCCGTAGCAGTGGTAGAAATACCAGGTGACGCCGCCGATCATCGCCAGGTGCAGCAGCACCAGCGTGGCGAGCAGTTTGTTACGCAGGGAGCGCATAAAAGTGAAAGGTTTCATATTGCCGGTACTCGCCAGCCCAAACCGCGCACGTTGCGAATCACTTCGTTATCGAGCTTGCGGCGCATGCCGTGGATCAGCACATCAACGGCGTTGCTGGTGACTTCTTCACCCCAGCCGTAAATGCGGTTCTCTAATTGTTCGCGTGACAGGATGGCACCTGGTCGCTCCAGCAGAGCGTAGAGCAGGGCATATTCGCGTGCAGTCAGCTGTTCGCGTTGGCCTTTGTACAGCACTTCGCGCGTCATCATATCCAGCTGCACATCGCCACTGCCTAACAGGGAATCCGCCGCTCCGTGACGACGTCGGGTGATTGCACGCATGCGCGCCAGTACCTCTTGCAGATCAAAGGGTTTAAGCAAATAGTCATCGGCGCCGCTGTCGAGTCCCTGAATGCGTTGTTGCACTGTGTCACGCGCAGTCAGCACCAGCACGGGCGTCATATCGCCACGCGTACGCGCACGCTTCAACACATGGATACCGTCTTCCCGCGGTAAACCGAGATCGAGCAGCACGCAGGTATAACCGCCTTCGGCCCAGGCGTTGGTGGCAAATACGCCATCGCGCACCCAGTCCACCGACCAGCCCGCCGCTTCCAGCGCCTGCTGCAAGTTGGCGCCAATCATTTCATCATCTTCTACCAGCAGCACACGCATAGAGTTCTCCCAAACTGATGGACGCAGTGTAGCGCCAGATAATTAGGCCAGAATTACCCTCCGTCATACTTCCCGCTGCAGAGGCGTGAGCTGCGAGCGTTCACCCCCTCACTGACTTATGCAAGCCTCTGAGGATTCACGCTCTTGCTGCCTTTCTGCCGCTGGACTTATTCAGGCGGAGCACCCACTTTCCCCCTTGCTAATTCTGCGCTAATTTTCTGCTAATTAAGGGATAAATTTAGCGCGCTACAGTGACTGCACTGGACATATTGTCGAAGCAGGAGGTTCCCATGAATCAGCGCGAATTTATCCGTAGTTTGCTGGACTGGATTGAAGACAACTTAGGGCACGATTTGCATCTGGATGAAGTAGCACGCCGCTCGGGATACTCCCGCTGGCATCTGCAACGTCTGTTCCGTCAGCACACCGGTTTTTCTCTGGCAGAGTACATCCGTCAGCGCCGGTTGACTGAGTCCGCGCTCACGCTGATCAACAGCGATGAAGCGATTCTGCAGGTGGCGATGAGCTACGGGTTTGATACGCAGCAGGCGTATACCCGCACCTTTAAGAACTACTTCAGCGTCACGCCGGGTCAATTGCGTCGTCAGCGCCGCGTTGAACAGGAACGTTTGTTGTTCCCGCTGGCGGTGGCCAGTTGATTGATGACGCTGATAGTGATCTGCAAAGTAGACGTAGCGGCGCAATTTATTGCGCAGTAAATCGCGAAGGCGTTACACGATAAATTACGCCGCTCCGCAATGTGCGCTGATTAAATTCGGTGCTTATTGCTGCTTTTACTTTTAAGCTGCTGTTCTCCGTTTGTTACCCACCAGAGAACATGGACAACAGCGACAATCTCACCGCCATGATGCTGTTTGCGCGCGTCGTTGAGCGGCAAAGTTTCAGTGAAGCCGCGCGAACCTTAGGCGTCTCTAAATCCCATGTCAGTCGCGAAATCGCGCGGCTGGAAGTGCGACTCGGCATCAAACTGCTGCAGCGCACCACGCGGAAAGTGGCGTTGACCGAGCTGGGTCAGGCTTACTATCCGTTTTGTACCCGCATGCTGGAAGAGATGCACCGCGCCGATGCGTTTGTGCAGCAGGTTCATCAACTGCCCGCGGGTAATGTGCGCTTACAGGCGCCAATCACCTATGGCTGCCAGTGCGTCGTCCCCACTCTGAATGACTTTATCCGCCATCATATTCATATCAATGTCGATCTCGACCTCACCACTAGCGACGATCCGCAGCCCAGCGCGGATGTGGCGATAGTGATTCGTGCGCGCGCGCCGGAAGTCGCTAATTATCGCGAACTGAGCACCATCGAGTGGGGACTCTATGCCACGCCGGATTATCTGGCAGCGCATCCCGCTATCGACCATCCAGAGCGCCTGACGCGTCACGATTTATTGCTGTTCCACGGTCCCGCGCATACGGCCGCACTGCCGTTTCGTCGCGATAAACAGCGGCTGGCGCTGGATGTGCATAGCCGTTTCCGCGCCAATAACAGCATGGCGCTGCTGAATGCGGCGCTGGCCGGCACCGGCATCGCTTATTTACCAGCGTATATGACGCAAGAGGCGCTGGGGCGCGGCGAGATCCAACAGGTGTTGCCCGAGTGGCAAATGGACCGTTTACACAGTTATCTGCTGCTCAAAGAGCTGCCGCAACCCTCATCCCCCGTGACGTTGCTGTGTGATGCGTTAATCAATGCCTTGAGCGGCAGTTAATTGTTGTTGCCTGACAACAATATTACGCTGGTTGGCAAATATCTCTCTCTCCCTGTTTTATGTCGTGCTCCGCTGTTAGCCTGCTAAAAAAGCAAAAACAGGGAATGACTATGTCGCAATCATCAACAGTGTTAGCGCCTGAGCAGCAACACTGGAAACGTAATTTGTTTGTCTGCGTGCTGGGTTCGTTCAGCACCATTGTGGCGATGACGTTGCTGCTGCCCTTTCTGCCGCTGTATGTGCAGCAGCTTGGCGTGCAGGAACCTGCCGCGATTGCACGCTGGTCGGGGGCTGCGTATGGTGCCACTTTCCTCAGCGCCGCGTTAACCGCGCCGTTGTGGGGAAAACTGGCGGATCGCTATGGCCGCAAACTGATGTTGATTCGTGCCAGCCTCGGAATGGCGATTGCCATGTCGCTGATTGGCATGGCGACGGCGCCGTGGCAACTGGTTGCCTTGCGTTTGCTGGCGGGATTATTGGGGGGCTACGCATCGGGTTCAACCATCATGGTCGCGGCGCAAACGCCAAAAGAGCAGACGGGTTGGGCGCTGGGTGTGTTGTCTTCCGGCATTATGGCGGGTAACGTGGTGGGGCCACTGCTGGGCGGGGTGTTGCCACCGCTGATTGGTATTCGCCATACCTTCTGGCTGACCGGCGCCGTGATTTTCCTCGCCTTCCTTGCCACCACCTTTTTATTAAAAGAAGCACCGCGTCAGCCGGGTAAAAAAACGGTGCAAACTCACGATGAGAGTGAGAAGCCGGTCAATCTGCCACTGGTGCGACTGATGTGGCTGTCCGGCATGCTGCTGATTTTTGCCAATATGTCGATTGAACCGATTATCACGCTGTATATCGGTCAGTTCGTGCAGGGCGATCATGCGATTACGGTGACGGCGGGCGTGGTGATGGCGGCGGCTGCACTGGGCAGTATTCTCTCTGCGCCGCGTTTGGGGCGCCTGGCGGATAGAATAGGGCATGGCCGCGTGCTGGTGTATGGCCTGGTGGCCTGTGCTGTGCTGCTAATACCTCAAGCATTTATCACCGAAGCCTGGCAGTTAGTGGTGCTGCGTTTCCTGATGGGCATGGCGCTGGGCGGTTTGATGCCGTGTGTAACGGCGCTGATTCGCCACAATGTGCCGCAAGGGCAGGTGGGGAAAATGTTGGGGTATTCGACCTCGGCCCAGTATGTCGGTCAGGTCTCAGGTCCGTTATTTGGCGGATTTGTTGGCGGTGCTTTCGGCATGCGGCCAGTGTTTCTGGCGACTTGTGTGATCATGGCGCTGTGCGCGCTGTTAAATGCGCGGGTGTTAAAGAAGCCGTAACGGCGACAGGTATGGCGCTTCGAACAACCTTTAGCTTCTTCATAATGACGCGATACGCCAGAGCGCAGGCAGTGAGACAATAAAAAAGGCGGGCTTCGCAGCCCGCCTTTGTCACATCAAACCAGAAACTTATTTAGCATCTGGCAGTGCGTAGGCAATGACGTAATCGCCCAGCTTAGTACCAAACGAACCGTGACCACCCGCAGCAATGACAACGTACTGCTTGCCATCCACTTCGTAGGTCATCGGTGTTGCCTGGCCACCGGCTGGCAGACGTGCCTGCCACAGCATTTCCCCGGTGTTGGTGTCGAACGCGCGCAGATAGTTATCAGCAGTCGCACCAATGAAGAACACGTTACCGGCCGTGGTAATTGGGCCGCCCAGCATTGGCATACCCATTTTGAACGGAACCGGAACCGGCGCGCTGTCGCGAACGGTACCGATACGTTTTTTCCACACGGTTTCGTTGGTTTTCAGGTCAACCGCTGAGACATAGCCCCAGGCCGGTTGTTTACATGGCAGACCCAACGGAGACAGGAACGGATTCAGCTCGACGCCGTACGGTACACCGTACTGTGGCTGAATACCGGTTTCAGTACCTGAACCGCCTTTGTCATCGGCTGGTGGCTCGATCGGGTTGCCCGGACCGCGTGGCACCAGTTTAGAGACAAACGGCAGCGCCATTGGGTTAGCAATCGCGATCTGGCGATGTGGATCTACCGCGATACCGCCCCACTCGAACATACCGAGGTTACCTGGGAACACCAGCGTACCTTGCTCAGACGGCGGCGTGAACGGACCTTCGTAGCGCAGACGCTTGAAGATCACGCGGCACACCAGTTGGTCGAACATGGTCGCGCCCCACATGTCCTTGTCCGTCAGATTGTTCTTCGGACGGAAGGTCAGTTCGGAGTACGGCTGAGTAGGAGAAACGTGGTCACCTTTCGCGGCGCCCTGTGGCACTGGAGTTTCCGGTGCGGGGACAACTGGCTTACCGGTACGACGATCCAGGACAAAGATGTTACCGGTTTTGGCCGGGGCATAAATCACCGGAACGGTGTTGCCATCTTTGTCAGTGATATCGGCCAGCGTCGGTTGTGACGGCAGGTCCATATCCCACAAATCGTGATGCACGGTCTGATACGACCACACCAGCTTGCCGGTGGTGGCATTCAGTGCCAGTACGCTGCTCGCGAAACGTTCCTGGTCAGGCGTACGGTTACCACCCCAGATGTCTGGTGTCGTCACGCCCATTGGCAGGAATACGGTATCCAGTTTTGGATCGTATACTGCCGGTGCCCAGGAGTTCGGCGAGTTCATGGTGAAGGTATGTTCATCATCTGGAATCGCGTTGGGATCTTTCGCGCCCGGATCAAACACCCACAGCAGTTTACCGGTGTTCACATCAAAGCCACGAATAGCGCCTGACGGTTCACGGGTAGAGTAGTTATCAGTGACCGCACCGGCAATCACGATAGTGGTATCCGTGATGATCGGTGGTGAAGTCGGCTCATACTGGCCTGGGGTCAGTACCGGCTGTTTGTGCTGCAGATCCAGCTCACCGTTGTTACCAAACGCGGCACAACGTTCACCGGTTTCGGCATCCAGCGCGAACAGACGACCGTCGTTCACTGGCAGATAAATGCGACGTGAACACAGCGCAGGCTGGGTGTTAGACGCATCCGCTGCTGCTGGCATTTCATGGTAAGAGACACCACGACAGGTCACATGCTGGAAGGTTGGATTCGGTTTTAAGCCCGGATCAAATTTCCACTTCTGCTTACCGGTTTTTGCATCCAGCGCAAACAGAATCTGGTGCGGTGAGCAGAGATACAAGGTGTCGCGGATTTTAATCGGCGTCACTTCGTCGGTGATTTCACCTGGGTCGTTCGGGGTTTTCAGATCGCCCGTCTGGAACTGCCAGGCTACCTGCAACTCTTTCACATTACCGGTGTTGATTTGCTTCAGTGGAGAGAAGCGCGTGCCTTGCTGGTCACGCGCGTACGCAGGCCAGTCAGCATCCTTGATGTTGCTCAGCGGCTGCGCTTGCGGGGCATTATCTGCCGCCGCTGGGATTTCACCGTTCAGCTCCTGCGGATCGTGGAACACTGCCCACGCCAGCACCAGCACGCTGGCAATCAGCGCAACGGCCATCAGACCCAGCGCGCCTTTACCTGCATGATTCAGACCGCGATACACAAACGGCAGAATCAGCCAGATGCCGAAGATCACCAGCACATCGGTACGTGGTGCCAGCGCCCAGAAGTCGAAACCAACTTCCCAAACGCCCCACACCAGCGTTGCCAACAGCAACAGTGCATACAGCATGATCGCTGCACCGCTACGGCGCCACAGCAGGATAGCGGTGATCAACATAATCACACCGCCAATAACGTAGTACCAGGAACCACCAATTGCGGCTAGCCATACACCGCCTACCAGCATAAATGCGCCTGTGAGCAGTGCGAACAGCACCGTCAAAAAGCGAATCACGCCAAAAGATGAGGAAGCTTTCCCCATAATATTAACCTCTTTCTTTGCCATAAACTTAAAAGGAAACAACGCATTAGGTTGTTTCCCGACATAGAGTACGAAGTGACTTAAAATGTTCGATCGCAGCGCTTCCGTTACGCCAGATGATCCCTTTGCGTTAAATTTTATCTTAAAAACGTTAACGGGTTTGATTTTTTTAGTGCTTTGCGCTTGTGGAATGGTAGTAGTGCGACATTTTATGAGGATATTCTAACGTTATGCCCGAAGAGATCGGGACATAACGGCAAGAGGCGGCATTTCGTGTAAGCGTTTACACTTCAAACAGGGTGTTGCTGGTGCGTTGTTCCTGACAGCCAGAAAGTTGCAGGTCTTCATAGACAGACAACGGCAGAGTTAATTGCGGAGTGCGTAATATCACCTCTGCTTCTCTTTCCCGGCAGGATCCGAGCAAAAAGGGAAAGCTGAACTTGAGATAATTATCATTGAAGAAATCATCGTTCAGGACAATTCCACTGAAGGGAAAAGAGGCAATATTCTTCCAGCACGTTCCTGGCGGAGCCAAATCATAAAGCCAGAATGCGTGATGCTGTACGGCTTCTCGCAATGCCGCTTCATGCTTAACTAAACTGGCATAATTGATAGCAAGGGAGACATTTTCCATTTGCAGGCTGGGATAATTTTCTGGCGCCTTTAAAAAGCACGCAAGACTATTTCCCACTAAAGGGATAATTATTCGTTCGGGCGCATCGGGCAACTGATTGTGCAGTGAAATTATGTTGCTTCCGTTAAGTAATACTGTGCTTTCCTGTTCACAATGCATAAAGGGTGCTGAATAACACACGCCCATCAGTGCCCCGTCGAGGCGACGGATACGCTCAGTAACATAAGGATTGTATGAACTGTTTTCCATTTATCTCTATGAATAAATTAATTAACTGGAACGTCTTAATTATTATAAGGACGGCAAGGTTGCTGTGATCTTTACGCTTCCAATATAGATCGAAATGTTTGTTAAGGTCACCTTTTTTAGCTGTCTCTGATAGAGAGATATGGCGGCTAAAAGATGTATTTAATATTGAGTTATTGGAATTTCTGGAATGATTCAGATATTTTCAGGTGAAAACAATCAGCCTGCTAATATTCAGAACTCTATGCTTAGTTAAATTTTAGATAAGCAACTGTTTTTAAAGCGCACGGCTAGCCATTGCTTGCCAGCGTCAGATGTCGCACTCTGTGGCCGCAAAATGATAATGAGAGTCGGTAAACGGCTTTTCACCAGGCTGGTGCAATGATGCTGGCCGGAAGATGATTTAGGATGGGATAAAATATGGCTTCACCGTTATCCGTAGCAGAAGACTCTCTGTTGCGGCACAGGTCGTTTGTCGCCTTCTGGCTGGCGCGCACCTGTTCATCGTTTGGTTTCCAGATGTTCTCCGTGGCGGTTAGCTGGCAAATCTACGCCCTTACGCACAGCGCGATGGCGTTGGGGATGATTGGCCTGATGCAGTTCCTGCCTTCGGTATTACTGGCTCTGCCGGCCGGCCATCTTGCCGACCAGTTTGATCGCCGCCGCATTGTGCTGGTCGGGCAATTGATTGAATGGCTAGCTCTGCTTGGCCTGGTGGCACTGACGCTGATGCACTGGGCGGATAAAATTGAAATTTGGGGACTGGTGTTTCTGATCTCCGTGGCCAAAGCGCTGGAGTGGCCGTCGATCACGTCGATGCTCCCTGCGCTGGTGCCTCCACCGATTCTCGCGCGTGCCATGGCGGCGAGTTCAGTGGGCGGCCAGGCTGCAGTGATCGTCGGCCCAACCTTAGGTGGCCTGCTGTATGTGGCCGGTCCCGAGGTGGTTTACGGCGTCTCCGCCCTGTTTTATCTCTTCTCTCTGGTGTTGGTCAGCCGCCTTCGTTATGAACGTCCACCCCAAACGCGGATGCCGATGAATCTCACCACCATGTTTGCGGGCGTGCGTTTTATTCGTGAGCGCAAAGATGTGTTGGGTGTGATCTCTCTCGATCTGTTCGCCGTGTTACTGGGAGGTGCCACCGCGCTGTTGCCGATCTTCGCGCAGGATATTCTGCATACCGGCCCCTGGGGATTGGGCATGCTGCGCGGTGCACCTTCTGTAGGGGCGCTCATTGTTGGCGTGTGGCTCAGCCGTCACAAGCTGGAAAAACACGTCGGCATGATTATGTTTGGTTCGGTGGCGGGCTTTGGGGTCGCCACGCTGGTGTTCGCGCTCTCCACGCAATTATGGCTCTCTCTGCTGGCGCTGGCCGCGCTGGGTGGGTTCGACATGGTGAGCATGGTGATTCGCGGCGCGCTGGTGCAACTGGATACGCCGGATGACATGCGCGGTCGCGTGAATGCGGTCAACGCCATCTTTATTAACACCTCAAATCAGCTGGGCGAGTTTGAGTCAGGCTTGCTGGCGGCGTGGATGGGGGCGGTGCCTGCCGCAGCACTTGGCGGGATCGGCACGCTGGTGGTGGTAGCGGTCTGGATGACTATTTTCCCGCATCTGCGCAAACGGCAGAAGCTGGAGAATGAAAACGCAGGTTAAGTGCCAACAAAAACCGGCTCGCGGGCCGGTTAATGATGTCACCACTCTGCACTGCCATGAAAAGCCCCGCGCAAAGGGGGATCTGCGCGGGGAGGTTGACCTTATACGGTCGCGGTTTTCCCCAGGCTGGCGTCAAATTGTTTCCAGCTGTCTGTCATATCCACCACGGTTTTCGATTTTCGTGCTTCATCGATTTTGATCGCGGTCAGACCCGCTTCCAGTGCATCCACCACGGATACTTTCAGTGGCGTTCCCTGTTTAATGTGTTTGACGATCTCTTCAGCCATCAACGCATCGGCACCATAGTGACCGTCATAAGCATTGCCGCTGTAGGTGGTATCGACTTCACGCTCGCCGGTACGGGCGTTGTGTACGCGGAAGTAGTTACGCACAAAGTCGCCCTCGGCCATGCCGTCGGTGCCCATCACGCAGAAACGACGAAATTCATCCGGCACGTTGAGGTTGGCGTGGAAGGCGAGGGTTGCGCCATTGGCGTATTCGATCAGCGCCGTCTGGTAATCGACGATATCGGCGTCGCCGTCAAACACCGCATCCGTGCTCGACCAGCCGCTGGGCTTCACGTGATACACCTCAGATTGCGGTGTGACAGCGCCGGTGGGTGCATGCTGCGGGGTGAAGTTCTTACGTCCACCAAAACTGGCTACGCGTACCGGGCGCTCACCGACCAATCCCTGATAGAGGTCGATGTCGTGGCAGCATTTTTCCAGAATATAAGGACCGGCGTATTTTTCCAGACGTCGCCAGTCGCGCTGGAAGAAGGCGCCGTGATAAGGCTTGATGTGTTCAGTGGCTTCGATTGAGGTGATTTCACCGAGACGATTTTCATCGCGTGCGTTCAATAGATCGTGATACAGCGGTGAGTAACGCAGCACCAGGCCGACCAGAATGCGCTCATGGCCATATTGTTGTACCAGTTGCGCCATCGCCATCGTCTGCTCTTCATTGATCACCACCGGTTTCTCGGTAAACACGGTGTAACCGGCGGCCAGCCCCTGACGGATATGCTCGAGGTGCATAAAGTTGGGTGACCCCACCAGCAACAGATCGAAACCACCGTGCTGGAGCAGCGCATCCACGCTGTCGAACGCCTTCCCGGCATCAATACCGAAGGTGTGAAGATTTGGCAAGCCAGCGGGAGCCGGATCGACGTAACCCACCACGGAGAACTCTGCGTCAGCTTTGTTGAACTCTTTCACCACATGGGAAAGACGAAAGCCCAGACCAATAATGCCCACTTTCATGTTGTACCCCTGAAGCCCGTTGCTTGTTAGCTGCCCGACCCATCAGGCTGCTGATAATCTGACCATTAACTTATTACGGCAGAAAAACTAATGTCAATCCGTAACGCCGATCTCAAATTGGTACTTTTTGTTATCTTTATGTTTTATATGAATATTAATTAACTATACGGAATGCGTATTTATTTGTGATTGCGATTTAAGTTTTTTTCCCCTATCTTTCGCACATCTATAAGCATCATGCCGTTCGTGGCAGGCAGGAGGAAGCGCGTGCAATCACTTTTGCTGGGTATTGATGGCGGTGGTACACACTGTCGCGGGCGCCTGACGGACCACGCTGGCCACGTGCTGGCGGAAGCAACGGGCGGGCCCGCCAATGTCTGGTCGCAGTATGATGCCGCCATCAACGCCATTGAATCGGTCATCGACACGCTCTTTCAACAAGCGGGGCTGGCTGCTGATGCGCGTGACCGCACCCTGCTGGTGGCGGGTTTGGCGGGGGCCAATGTGGCATCGGTGCATTCACGGCTGCAAAGCTGGCAGCCTCGTTGTCAGGCGCGTTATCTGTTTACCGATGTCGAGATCGCCTGCGCGGGTGCGCACGATGGTGCACCAGGCGCGGTGCTGATTGTCGGGACGGGCAGCCAGGGCGCAGCCTGGGACGGCGCGCAGTTTACCCTGCTGGGTGGCTGGGGTTTTGCCCTGTCGGATGCCGGTTCAGGCGCCATCCTTGGACGCCGTGCACGGCGCTTAGCGTTGCTGGCGCACGAAGCTATCGTGCCTGCTTCAGCGCTGACTGAACGTATTATGGCGTTGCATCAACACAGCCCGGAACAGATGTTACTCTGGTCACAGCAGGCAACACCCGCCGAGTGGGGCAGCGTGGTACCTGAAGTCTTTGCCGCTGCACAGCAGGGCGATCCCCATGGCATTGCGCTGGTGCAGCAGGCCGCTGCCGATATCGTGCAGATGGTGCAACCCTTGCTGGCACGCAGTCACGGCAAACTGGCCCTGATGGGGGGGCTTGCGGTGCCGATTCAGCCCTGGTTACCGGCCGAGATTGCTGCACAGCTTGTGCCGCCGCAGGGAGATGCCTTAAGCGGCGCACTGCGCCTTGCCAGCCAGTTCAGCCAGCAACCGGCTTAGCCTCTTCTAACTTAAAAAAGAGATCCATGAGCGCTCCCAACGTAACTGCACGCATTTTGCGGCTGATTGTCGAAAATGCGCCAATCAGCCAGTCTGACCTCAAAGTCCGTAGCGGCCTGAGTATGTCCACGGTTTCGCAGGCCACCAACCGCTTGCTCTCCGGCGGTATTGTGCAGGAGCTGGGGTTGCGTCGTGTATCAATGGGACGACCGAAAACCCTGCTCGGCCTCAACCCGGATCACGCCAGTGTGGTGGGCATTCAGCTTAACGCCGAACGTAATTTGATCGTCTTAACCGATCTCAGCGGCAACATTATTGGCGAACAGCAGATCCCTTCAGGCGCGATGACCCCCAAGCAACTGGGTGATGCGCTGGCGAAGTTTTTGCGTGGTGTGGAAGGAAAGAAAGTCGGTGCCATTGGGCTTGCACTCTCGGGGCTGGTGGATGCCAGCAACGGCGTTTGCGTCTTGTCACGCGCGCTGGGCTGGAACAACGTGCCGATTGCACGCCTGCTGGAAGAACGTTTTTCACTGCCGGTCTTTATCGAAAATGATGCCAATGCCTTAGCCATGGCCGCGCTGGTATTTGGTCAATTGGGCCATGCGCAGTCAGCAGTGATCGCCACCTTTGGCAAAGGGATTGGGGCCGGAATCTTGCTGGATCGCCAGCTCTATCGCGGCCGCCATGGCAAAGCCGGTGAGATTGGTGTGTCATTGCTCGGTGATGGCTCCGAACGTTTGCTGGAAGATGTCGCCTCGTCACAGGCGATTTTGCAGCGTGTGGCAGTTTCACTGAAAGAGGCGCTGCCGCAGACGTTACGCGATCTGGATAGCCAGCCCACACCTGAAGTGCTTAGCGCGCTGGCGGAGGCCGGGCAGCATCTGGGCATGTCGCTGGCGAATCTGTCGGTGGCTTACGATCCTGACGTGGTGTATCTGGCGATGGAGCCGCAGATGGCCTCGCGCATCCTGCTCGACCACATTACGCAGAGCTTCCAGACCTATCGCCTGAAGATCACGCCGCAGATGACGCCGCTGCAGTTCCTCACTGAGTCGAATCGGATGTGGGCACAGGGTGCGGCAGGTTTTGCGGTGAATAAGCTGTTGGATTTACTGGCGGCGCAGGCTGATGAAGAGACGGTGTCTTAAAGCAGCAATAGCTGTAGTGGCGCGATCTGCATCGACGTTGTTCACTCGTTATAAGGAGAGCGCCGTAGCATAACTACGGCGCTTGCTTCGTTCAGGCGCTTAACGCAGGCGCAATCCCTGCTCATCAAACAACATTCCGCGCTCAGCATTGATCTGATAGCTGACGCGGTCGCCAATCTCATGTTCTGCCGCGTTACGCTCCTCAATCACCAGTAACTTCTCCTCACCGATATCCAGGTAAAGATAGTTGGTATGCCCCAGCATCTCGCTGAATGACAAATCAGCGCTAAAGCTCAGCGTATCGGTTTCCTGCTGCGCCGGTGAGAAATGTTCGGGGCGAATCCCCAGCGTGACTTTTTGTCCTTCATGGCAGGCTGCGTCGATCTTCATGGTCAGCGTTTGAATGCCCAATGCGGGCACGCGCAACTGCACGGCACCTGGCGCGATCGTAGCGATTTCCGCCTGCAGGAAGTTCATCTTCGGTGAACCGATAAACCCGGCGACAAACAGATTGTCGGGATCGTGATACAGCGCCATCGGTGCACCTACCTGCTCAATTTTGCCCTGACGAAGTACCACGATGCGATCGGCCAGCGTCATCGCTTCCAGCTGGTCGTGCGTGACATAAATCATGGTGTTGCCCAGTGAGGCGTGCAGGCGAGCGATCTCAATGCGCATCTGTAGCCGCAGCTCAGCATCCAGATTGGAGAGAGGTTCATCAAACAGGAAAATACGTGGATGGCGGATGATGGCGCGACCAATGGCCACACGCTGACGCTGGCCGCCGGAGAGCGCACGTGGCAGGCGATCCAGCAGTTCCGTCAGATGCAGACGCGCCGCCGTCTGGTTAATCGCTTTCTCAATTTCCGCTTTGGATTTCTTCATCACTTCCAGCGGGTAAGCCAGATTGCCGCGCACCGTCATATTCGGATAGAGCGCATAGGACTGAAACACCATGGCAATGCCACGCTCGGTGGCGGGCTGGTGCGTCATGTCTGCGCCTTCAATCAACAGCTTGCCGTCGCTGATCTCCTCCAGCCCGGCAATCATGCGCAGCAAGGTCGATTTACCGCAGCCGGAAGGGCCGACAAACACCACGAACTCGCCGCTGTTAATGGTGAGATCGATACCGTGAATCACATTCACATGGTCGTAGGACTTTTTAACGCTTTGCAGATGCAGGCTGGTCATGGTGATGCCTCAATCAGAGTAGTTTGCCCATGTAGATGGCGTTGCTGCGCATAATGGGCGTGAAACCGAGACGTTGATAAAAGCCGCACACCTTCTCGTTTTGCAGGCTTACGCCCAGATAAACACCCGGTACGCCAGCGGCGCGTAGGTCCTGCAGCAGTTGCTCAATCAGTTTTCGTCCCCAGCCGCCTTGCTGGGCTGGCGGCAGCAGATTGATATGCAGATGTGCAGGCCATTGCGCTACCAGTTGTTCTGCAGCGGCATCTGGCTGGAGGATGGCGTCCAGCACTTTGCTGTCGAGGGGGGCTCGCGGCGTGTAGTCGCGATATTGTTGTTGCAGTGGCGGCCACCACTGCGCATCCAGTTCTGCTTCGAAGGCGCGTGTATCCGGTGCTGCCACCGCATAACCCATCACTTCACCCTCTATTTCAAGGGTATAAGCAAAGTCAGGCGCAAAGCGCGCGTAGGGAATGACAAAGCGCAGGCCGGGCAGTGCCGGGTCGGAATAGAGCGCGGTGGCATCAGTGCCCGCATTGGCCGTTTCTAAGCAGATGCGCGACAGGGCCGGAAAATCGCTCTCGCTGGCGCGGCGAATAACACCTTTAGCCGTCATGGTGGTGCCTCTGTGGTCATGAGATGAACAGATTTTACGGTAAATAAAGCTGACTTAGTTTTCAAGGTGTAATAATTGCGCTACCGCACAACATCGAGGTAAATCCTGAGGGCGGACGGTGGCGTGAACGGCCACGTGAAGCGGCGCAGAGCCTGTGGTGCCTGTGTTCTGGGATGATTTTGCCGCAAAGGCCTCTCACCTCTCTCAATAAGTATAGAATTTTCATATGGTCTGTCAGTGGGTTAATGCGGCTGAATGGCGTAAGTGATTTGTGCTGTCGGCAGAGGCATGTCTTCTTATGGTGTGCGCTTCAGCGGCTGTCTTGCAGAATTCTCTACTGCATAGTCCACTTTTCTTCTCACAGTTTGCACTGTATCACAGAGCAAAAATTCCGCAGTGAGGGTGTTTGACTTTCTTTTGTTCATAAAGTAAGTATGAATTAACGTCGTTATTACTGCTGCTGAATCAACCTGCCAGGACATGCAGGTGTCGCGATGAAGGGATGCCAGTCATCTGTTGGAGAAACCGAGCATGATGTGTGATTCAACCAAACGTCCGTCCCGTATGAAAAGCTCACTGCGCAGTGTGTCGCGTCTGGTTTCAGCCGGGATTTTGCTCGGTGCGACCCTGGCGACGGCACAAGCGGTCACGCTGAACGAATGGGATATTTATAACTATCCGCAGCAAACCGAAGCCGTGGATGAAGCGGTTAAAGCGTTCCAGCAGAAGAATCCGGGCATTACCATCCAGCGCTCGGTGCACTCTTTTGAAGACACACGCATTCCACTGAAGCTGGCGCTGACTGCCGGTGATGGCCCGCAAATCGCGCAGGTCAATCAGGGCGGTGGCGATATGGGTTCGCTGGTGAAAGACAAACTGCTGTGGCCGCTGGACGATTATGCCAAAACTTACGGCTGGACCACGCGCTTCCCGGATTCGATCCTCAAGCGTAACCGCTGGTCTGATAAGCAAGACTTTGGTAGCGGCAAACTGTATGGCGTGGCGAGTCTCGGTGAAATGGTGGGTCTGTATTACAACAAGGCGCTGCTGGACAAAGCGGGTGTTGCGATACCGAAAACCCTGCCTGAACTGGAAGCGGCAATGGAGAAACTGAAAGCCGCGGGTACGCCGCCGATGATGCTCGGCCTGCTGGATGGCAATATGGGCCAGCAGTTGCTGAGTACGGTATGGGAAGCACAGATTGAGAGTAAAGATCGCAAAGCCCTCGACGATCTGATTTACGACGTCGGCGGCACCTTCAAAGACGACAAGCTGGTGAAAGCGGCGAGCATGATGAAAAGCTGGAAAGACAAAGGCTACTTCTTCCCTGGCTTCGAAGGCATTGGCCATGATGATGCGGCCACGCTGTTCCAGAATGGTCAGGCCGCGTTCCTGGTGAGCGGCACCTGGTATCTCGGTCAGTTCAAAGACAATAAAGATGTGCACTTTGCAGCGATGCCGATGGGTGAGGGGGTACAGCATGCGCTAATGGTGGGCGGTACCGATCTGGCGTTCTCGATCACCAACACCGCGAAAACCAAAGAGCAGCAGGATGCGGCGGCCAAATTTATCGACTACATCGTTTCCGATGAGATGGCTAACCGCTGGTTGAAAGTGGGCTTCCTGCCGGCGGGTACCAGCAAGAATGCACAAATCCCTGCGGATAACCCGTTGCTGGCGGAGACGTATCAGGTATGGGTGACCCTCAACGAGCATGATGGCCTCGGCCATTATCTGGACTGGGCCACGCCGACCATGAATGCTGAGCTGAATCAGAACGTGCAGCTGTTACTGGCCGGAAGACAGACGCCGGAGCAGATGGTCACCAATTTCGACAACAACTATCAACGTTACCTGAAAACCCTGAAGCACTGATGACGTCCGGCCCGACAGCAATGCCGGGCCGTGAATTAGCCTGCAAGCGAGTAAGGTTATGCTGAACAAATCTGCCTGGCGCAATGCGCTCTATCTTCTGCCTGCCGTACTGGTCTATGCGGTGTTTTTACTCCTGCCGCTGCTGGCCTCGCTCGGCATCAGTTTCACCGAGTGGGATGGCACCTCCTTGCCGATTTTCACCGGTATCAGCAACTACGTGCGCATGTTCCAGGATCCGGTTTTCTGGGTGGCGCTCGGTAACAACGCGCTGCTGATGTTGTTTTACACCTTACTGCCGATTGGCGTCGGTCTGCTGTTGTGCAGCTTCCTGTATGAAACGCGCAACGGCAAAGAGCGCAGCGTATTGCGTATTCTGTTTTTCCTGCCTTACATCATGCCGATGGCGGTATTGGGCGTGGTGTGGCGCTGGCTGTATAACCCCGCGTTTGGTCCTATCGATCAGTTCCTGCGCGCGATTGGCTTGCCGCAGTTGGCTCTGTCGTGGCTGGGGGATTTCACCTGGGCGTTACCGGCCGTGGGTTTTGTCGCCACCTGGTATTTCTTTGGATTCTGTCTGGTGCTGTTTATGGCTGGATTACAGCGCATGGATCCCTCGCTATTAGAAGCCGCCGATTTGGATGGTTCTTCACGGCGTCAGAAGTTTATGCGTATCACGCTGCCCTCACTGCGCCCGGAACTGCGCATTGCGCTGCTGCTGACGGTGATTGCCAGCCTGAAGGCCTTCGATCTGGTGTATGTGATGACGCAAGGTGGGCCGGGCACCTCGACCATGGTGACCAACATCTTTATGTATAAGCAGGGCTTTGATCTGCACTACTTTGGCTACGCGTCTGCGGTTGCCGTGTTCAGTATGTTGATTGTGCTGATGATCAACGCCTGTATTCATTTTGCTATTCGGGAGCGTCACTGATGCGCGGTACGCCTGTTGTCTCACGCGCACTGATTTGGATTGTCGCGCTGATGACCATCCTGCCATTTTTAATGGCGCTGATGACTTCGTTCAAAACGCAGATGGAGCTGTTTCAGGGCGTGTTCACGCTGCCTTCATCGCTGAACTTTAAAAATTACGTGACGGCCTGGCAGCAGGGGCACTTCAACGTCTACTTTATGAACTCGGTGCTGGTAGTGATTCCGGTGGTAATCAGCAGCATTTTGCTAGGGATTCTGGCGGGATTTGGTTTTGCCTGGCTGAAAATCCCTGGTAAGAAGGTGATAGCGGCGATGCTGGGTCTGGGCATGGTGCTACCGAGCGAGGCTTTCATTATCCCGCTCTACCACGAACTGCGCTGGATGGGGCTGACGAACACGTATCTGGCGCTGATCCTGCCACAAATTGCCTTATCACTGCCGTTTAGCACGTTGATGATTGCCACTGCACTGCAGCAGGTGCCACGCGAACTGGTGGAAGCGTCAGTGATGGACGGCGCATCCCGGCGCAAAATCCTGTGGGGCATTCTGGTGCCCGCCATCTGGCCCACGCTATCAACGCTGGCGCTGCTGCTGTTTATCTGGACGTGGAATGAGTTCCTGATTCCGCTGATTCTGGTCAACAAGGATGAACTGCGCACTTTGCCAATCGGCATGATGTTTTTCCAGAACAAAAACACCATTGATATTCCAGTGCTAATGGCGGGCGCGATGATTGTGATCATGCCGCTGGTGGCGGTGTTTCTGGTGTTCCAGCGCAAGTTTATCAGCGGAGTGACGGAAGGGGCGGTGAAGTAGGGGTGCGCCAGAGCACGACTCTGTGAGCACCTGCAACTGCGAACATTACAGGCCGTGGCCATTGGGGCGCCCGAGTTGATAGCGGGCGCATCCGTTAAGCCTATTTACAGCGCTGCTGCGATCGCCGCACCCAACTCTTCCGTTGAGGCGCTGCCGCCGAGGTCGCGCGTCAGGTTAGAACCGGCGGCCAGGGTGCGCTCAATGGCATCCAGCACGGCGGCACCCGCTTCGGCGTAACCGAGGTGCTCCAGCATCATCGCACCACACCAGATCTGTCCAATCGGGTTTGCCACGCCTTTGCCCGCGATATCCGGCGCTGAGCCATGCACCGGCTCAAACAGGCTCGGGAATTTCCCTTCCGGGTTGATGTTCGCGGAGGGCGCAATACCGATGGTGCCGGTACAGGCCGGGCCGAGATCCGACAGAATGTCGCCAAACAGGTTGCTGGCCACCACCACATCAAACCAGTCCGGATGCAGCACGAAGTTCGCGGTCAGAATATCGATATGATACTTATCGACTTTCACTTCCGGATAGCTCTGTGCCATGGCTTCAACGCGGCTGTCCCAATACGGCATGGTGATAGCAATGCCATTGGATTTGGTGGCAGAGGTCAGGTGCTTTTTCGGACGCTTCTGCGCTAACTCGTAGGCAAACTTCAGGATGCGATCGACGCCGACGCGCGTCATCACCGTCTCCTGAATCACCACTTCGCGGTCGGTGCCAGGGAACATGGTGCCGCCGACGGACGAGTACTCGCCCTCGGTATTTTCACGCACCACGTAGAAATCGATATCGCCGGGCTGACGATTGGCCAGCGGCGCTTTGACGCCCGGCATCAGGCGAACCGGACGCAGGTTGACGTATTGATCAAATTCGCGGCGGAACTGCAGCAGCGATCCCCACAGCGACACGTGATCCGGTACCACATCCGGCCAGCCCACCGCGCCAAAATAGATGGCATCAAACTGGCTGAGGGTGGCGAACCAGTCATCCGGCAACATCTTGCCGTGCTCTTGCCAGTATTCAGCGCTGGCGAAGTCAAACCATTGCCACTCCAGAGAAATATCGAATTTCTTTGCCGCTGCATCCATTACACGGATGCCCTCAGGCATCACTTCTTTGCCAATGCCATCGCCAGGGATGACGGCGATTTTGTAGGTTTTGCCGCTCATAGGGTTCTCACAGGTTGCTGTTGATGTTCTGAACGCAGTATAACCATGCATCACCGGGAAATAATTAGCCTGAGCGGCAAGCCAATGTTGAATAAAAGTAGAGAATCGCGCACTTCGACTGATGATCTGGCCTTCTTTGTGCGCGTCGCCGCGCTGGAGAGTTTAACCGCTGCGGCGCGTGAGCTGGGGTTGTCGCTGCCCGCCGTCAGCAAACGTCTCAGCCACCTTGAACAGCGTCTGGGGGTGCAACTGCTTAAACGCACCACGCGGCGGCTGGAGCTCACCGCTGAAGGAAAACGCTATCTGGAAGGGGCTCGCCCTTTGCTCGATCAACTGGCGGAGCTGGAGGAGTCGGTCAGCAGCCAGGCGGCGGTGCTGCGTGGCAGCCTGAACATCAACGCCTCGTTTGGATTTGGACGCCGCCATGTTGCCCCTTGCGTGTCGCGCTTTGCGGCGCTGCATCCTGAAGTCTCGTTATCACTACAGCTCAGCAGCCAGCCACTGAATTTCATCGATTCACACATCGACATTGATATCCGCATAGGCGAACCGCCCGATGCGCGACTCATCGCGCGCAAGTTACGCACCAATCCACGCGTGCTATGCTGCGCCCCGATTTATGCGCAACGTCACGGCCTGCCTGACAGTATTGTGGCGCTGGCGCAGCACAACTGTATTTTGCTACGCCAGTACGAAAGCGATTTCGCATTGTGGCGATTGAGTGATGGCCAGCAGCAGGTGACGCAAAAAGTGCAGGGCAGCCTGATCACCAACGATGGTGAAGTGGCGATGCAGTTAGCGATGGATGGGCACGGCATTTTGTTGCGATCCTGGTGGGATGCCCAGCACATGATTGAGCGTGGCGATCTGCTGCATATACTGCCAGCGTGGAGCAGCGTGGACGGGGATATTTTTGCGGTGTGGCGGCCGCAGCGTCAGTTACCTGCCCGCATTAGCGCCTTTGTGGATTTTTTGCAATCCGCCTTGTAACTATTAAGTTATTTTTGATTATTTATAATCATAATTGACTGTTTGTGAGCATGATCAAACAAATCATTGGCTGATTAGCCTATAAATTGCCCTGCTTATGCGTGAATTCATTCTGTTTTGAGTGAAATGAATCAATAAGCATAAACAGGGTTGCCGTTGTGCACAGACACTAAAATAACAAAACAGGCAACCTCATTAACGGCAAGCGTGAAGCCCAGCGCAGGCCACGACCCTACGTTATCAATGAGGCTAAAATGAAACAGTTTTCTGCAGAAGGGATGATGATTATTGTCGGGATCGTCATCGCGTATATTCTGTTTACCACCTGGCTGACCTGGCGCCTGCGCAGTAAAAACAGCGGCGACTTTATGGCGGGATCCAACGTGATGCCGGCTTTTGTTGTGGGTGTGATGTTAATGTCTGAGTACATTGGCGCAAAATCGACCATTGGTACCGCCCAGGCGGCGTTTGAAGGTGGGTTTGCCGCATCCTGGTCGGTGATTGGTGCCGCGATTGGCTTCCCGCTGTTTGGATTCCTGCTGGTTAAGCGTATTTATAACACCGGAAAAATCACCATTTCGGGTGCGATTGCTGAACGTTACGGCAACTCAACCAAGAACATCATTTCCCTCATCATGATCTATGCGCTGCTGCTGGTGAACGTGGGGAACTATGTGAGCGGCGCAGCGGCGATCTCGACCGTGTTGAACCTCGATCTCACCACGGCGGCCGTGATCACCGCAATCGTCAGTACCTTCTACTTTATGTTCGGTGGCATGAAGGGCATTGCCTGGGTCACGCTGCTGCACAGCGGACTGAAATATATCGGTATCCTGATCATTCTCGGCGTCGCACTGCATATGACCGGCGGCGTTAGCCCGATGATCAAAGAGATGCCGCATTTCTACTGGACGTGGGACGGTAATATCGGGGCCAGCACCATATTTGCCTGGATGATTGGCACCATCGGTTCGATTTTCTGCACCCAGTTTGTCATTCAGGCCATTGCTTCCACCAAAAGTGCCGCATCCGCTAAGCGTGCAACCTGGGTTGCCTTCTTCTTTTGCATGCCGATTGCGATTGCCATTGCGTTGATTGGCGTGGCGGCGAAGTACCTGCATCCGGATATCAAAAGCCTGTATGCACTGCCGGTGTTTCTGCAGGATATGAGCCCATGGCTGGCGGGGATTGTGACCACCTCGCTGGTGGCCTCCATCTTCGTCAGTGTCAGTACTGTGGCGCTGGCGATTGCCTCGCTGGTGGTTAAAGATTTCTATGTACCGTATCGCAACCCAACGCCAGAACGTGAATTCCGTATGACGCGCTGGCTGTCGCTGCTGATTGGTTTCCTGCCGTTAATCCTGGTGCTGTTCGTCCCCGAGGTGCTGAAGCTCTCCTTCTTCACCCGCGCGATTCGTCTGTCGATCTCGGTGGTGGCGATTATTGCCTTCTACCTGCCGTTCTATAAAAGTACCCGAGGGGCGAATGCCGGTCTGATTGGGGCCTGCGTGGTGACCACCGTCTGGTATCTGCTCGGTGATCCGTTCGGCATCAACAATATGTACGTGGCGTTGATTACGCCTGCAGTGATCATGGTGATTGATCGCCTGATCCCTTCGGTACAAACGCACGACAAAAAAGCACCAAAATCTTCAATGCAAAACAGTGGAGCCTGATATGACCGAATCAACGATTACCGTCGAACGTAACGGTAACCTTCATCCGCACGCGCAGGATGCGCAGCAGCTCACGGCGATGCTGCCTTCGGTCTGTCCGCAGAATCATGCCGCTAATCTGCTGCCGCTGCCCAACGGTGATCTGCTGTGTGTCTGGTTTGGTGGTACGCAGGAAGGGATTGCCGATATCTCCGTGTGGTGCTCGCGCCTGGAACAAGGCGGCAGCCAGTGGAGTGAGGCGCAGAAACTTTCTGATGATTCGACGCGCTCTGAGCAGAACCCGGTGCTGTTCCTCGATCCTGACCAGATATTGTGGCTGTTATGGACAGCGCAGAAGTCCGGTAATCAGGACACGGCGATTGTGCGCTATCGCCAGTCACGTGATTTTGGCCGCAGCTGGAGCGCCATCGACACGCTGCTCGATCAACCCGGCACCTTTATTCGCCAGCCGATTACGGTGTTACCGAATGGCAACTGGCTGTTGCCGGTGTTCTATTGCCGCACTCAGCCGGGCGTAAAATGGGTCGGTAATGATGACATTAGCGCGGTAAAAATCTCCAGCGATAAAGGCAAAAGCTGGCGCGATGTGGCGGTGCCGGATAGCCTCGGCTGCGTGCACATGAACATTACTTTATTGCAGGATGGCAGTTTACTGGCGCTGTATCGCAGTCGTTGGGCAGACTTTATCTACCAAAGTCGTTCTGTAGACGGTGGTGAAAGCTGGAGTGCGCCGGCGGCGACGGAACTGCCGAACAACAACTCCTCAATTCAGGTGACCACGCTGAACAACGGCCATCTGGCGCTGGTGTTCAACGCCATGAGTGCCAAAGATGCCAGCGAGCGTCGCCTGTCGCTGTATGACGAAATCGAAGATGAGGATGAGGATGACGATGTGGCGGTGGCCGCTGAACCGGTGGTGCATAGCGGACGTACCGCGTTCTGGGGCGCACCGCGTGCACCGATGACGCTGGCCATCTCCCCGGATGGCGGCCAAAGCTGGCCGTGGCAGCGTCATCTCGATGAAGGCGACGGCTACTGCATGACCAACAATTCGCAGCAGAAGCTCAACCGCGAGTTCTCCTATCCCAGCATCAAGCAAAGTGAGGACGGCGCACTGCATATCGCCTACACCTATTTCCGTCAGGCGATTAAGTACGTCCGCGTTAACGAAGCGTGGGTGAGGGGCGAAAAATGAGTCGACACGCGCTGGTCACGGGTGTCAGTTCAGGTATTGGCGCGGCGATTGCCGATCATCTGCTGGCGCAGGGCTGGCAGGTGACGGGGTTCAGTCGCACGCTGGTCAAGAAAGATCATCCGGGCTTTACCTCGGTGAGCGTGGATCTGTTCGATGCCAGTTTGCTGAAGCAGGCGCTGGCCGCTTTGCCAAAGGTGGATGCGCTGGTGCATGCCGCAGGCATGAGGGCGGCAGCGCTGCTCGGCGATCTCGATGAGGAGCAGAGCGCGCGCCTGTGGTATCTGCATGTGCAGGTGGCGCAGATCATGGCGAACGCGTTGCAGCCGCAGATGACGCAGGGCGATCGTATTTTGCTGATCGGCAGTCGCACCTCACGCGGCGCCGCTCATCGCAGCCAGTATGTCAGCACCAAAGCGGCAATGGTTGGGATGGCGCGCAGTTGGGCGGCTGAATTAGCGCCGCAGGGGATCACCGTGAATGTGATCGCGCCCGGTGCCACTAAAACGCCCATGTTGCTGCAACCTGGCCGTGCCAGTTCACCACCCAAGCTGCCGCCCATTGGGCGCTACATCAAGCCGGAGGAAGTGGCGGCGCTGGCGGGTTTTGTGCTGTCCCCCGCTGCTGATGCAATAACCGGGCAGGAATTGGTTATCTGCGGTGGAGCGTCGTTGTAGATAGCGATTCGTGTTGTTATCCGCAGCTGATGCAATCACCGGGCAAGAGTGAATGATTTACGGTAGAGCGTCATTGTAGATGGCGGTCAATATGCTCCCCCTCATCCGTCTTCCCTGAATCCCGTCCGGGGTTCAGGGAGTGTTGGGACGAGAGCGGGTGGGCTAAAGGAAGCACATGAACCCTTTTTAACCTATCTCCCTCGCAATGCCGTGACATCCACCTGCCAGACATTCAGTTTGTTATACAGCGCGGTACGTGAAATCCCCAGTTGCTGTGCTGACTGGCGCAGGTTGCCTTTCTGCTCACTCACCACCTGCAATACATGCTGACGCTCATTTTCCTGCAATGATGTTAAAACGCTGGATTGTGGCGGCGAGACGCGCTGCGTCATCTCTTCCGGCAAATCCGGCTTGCCAATCTCTAGCCCTTCACACAAATTCACCATGCGTTCGACCAGGTTCTCCAGTTCACGCACGTTGCCCGGCCAGTGCCACGTCTGCAAGCAGTGCATGGCTTCAGACGACACCTGCGGCGCGATACGTTTCAAGCGGGTACAGAGCGCCTGAATAAACGTATTCACCAGACCTGGAATATCTTCCTGACGTTCTCGCAACGGCGGAATGGCTAATGAAATCACGTTAAGACGGTAATACAGGTCGCGGCGAAAGGCGCCTTTTTCCACCGCATCCAGCAGATTACAGTGGGTGGCGGCAATGATGCGCACATTGACCTTAAGCGGATGCGCGGCGCCAATACGCACCACTTCACTCTCTTGTAATACGCGGAGCAGGCTGGTTTGCGCCTCCAGCGGCATTTCGCCAATTTCATCCAGAAACAGCGTGCCGCCATCCGCCAGCTCGAATTTTCCCGCGGAGCCGCCGCGCCGGGAACCGGTGAATGCGCCATCGACATAACCAAACAGTTCGCTCTGCACCAGGTCACGCGGCAGGGCGCCGCAGTTGAGGGCGATAAAGGGTTCCTGATGTCGTGGGCTGGCGTTATGGATCGCCTGCGCGAACAACTCCTTGCCGGTGCCGCTTTCACCGCTTAACAGCACGGTGCTATCTGTGCGGCTGCTGGCGCGTGCCTTCTGAATGGCTTGCTGCACGCGCGGAGCGTGGCCGCGGATCATCTCAAAGGTATAACTGGCGCTGACGCCCATTACCTGCCGCGTAATCGCCCGGATGCGCTGGTTCTCGCGCAGAGACAGCACACGTCCACCATCGGGTGCCGGCATCAATGAAATCAGACAGGAGAGGGGCTGCACGCCGTCCGGGATAAACTGCAACTCACGGTCATTACAGAATGGCATGGTCAGCAGCGATCCTCCCTGGGGTTGCAGTAACACATCAATCGGCCCGGCTTGAGGATCGAGACCACTAAAGATCTGCCGCGCATAGCGGTTTAACGTTTTGATCCGTCCGTGGCGATCGCAGACGATCACGCCCTCATTCAGGGTTTCCAGGATCGACTGTTGTTCTGCCAGCAAACTGCGCAACATTAATTGTTGTCCCACCGCTTCTGCAGCGGCCTGTACCGTGCCGAGCGTGTGGGCATTGAAATTATCCGGCGTGGCAGTGAGCGTGAGCACGCCGAGCAGTTGGCCGCTGGCATCTCGAATCGGCGCGGCTGCGCACTGGTAGTGGCGCTTACGCAGATCGATCTTCCAGTTTTCACCGCTTAACACATACACCAGCCGTTGCTCAATCAGGCAACGTGCCGTGCAGTTGGTGCCGAGCACCTCTTCGCTCAGGATGCTACCAATCGGCGTCAAATCAGCGCCGCAAAAATGCAGCGTGACACCTTGCGCGTCGGTGAGGTTGATATGGCCATCCGGGTTATAGGCCAGCAGGTTTTCCATTACGTTACGCGCCACCGCAATCAGCTCGGCATTGTGCGCCAGGATGGCCTTCAGCTCATCCGCAGGAGGCGAAGTGTAGATGAAGGTGTGTGGATCGATGGCGCGCTGCTGCGATCGCTGCCATGACTGCAAAATACTGCGCCGCATCCAGCCCGGTTGTTCCCCCCGGACAAAGCTGTGCCAGCCCTGCCAGAGCAAGGTATCCCATTCGCCCGCTTCAGCCCCTTCCGGCAGGCTGAAAATCGGGTCGCTTTCATCTTTAAACGGCAAACGTTCGCTGGCGCGCATCAGAGGCTCCTGGTCAATCTGGAATGTCCATTTTATTGACATGTGAAGTTGACATGTAAAGTTTATGACCAATTCAAAACGCAACGCAGTGTGGTTCCTCACATAAATTGCCCCTTTTTAGTTGGCATCTGGATTGCAATGAAATGCCTATCTCACCTGTCTCGAACGGACATATCCAAAACAGTAAGGAATGATTTATGACATTTCATCTTCAACCGGTACGTGTTGGTCTGATTGGCGCAGGGCGAATGGGCAGCTTCCACGCCGAGAATCTGGCATATCGCGTCCCCGGCGCCACGCTGGCAGCCGTCGCCGATCCGCAGCCCGGTGCAGCGGAAAAGCTCGCCAGCAAGCTGGGTGTCGCGAAAGCCTATAGCGATTTGCATGCGCTGCTACTCGATCCTGAAATTGATGCGATTGCCATTGCGGCGCCCGCTCGCACCCATGCCGAGTGGGTGATTGCCGCTGCGAATGCCGGTAAGCACGTATTTTGTGAGAAGCCAATGGCGGTCACGCTGGAGGAAGCTGACCGCGCGATTGCCGCCGCCAAAAGCGCAGGCGTAGTGTTGCAGGTGGGCTTTAATCGCCGTTTCGATACGGGTTTTGCGGCGGCGATTGCGGCAGTGAAGGCAGGCGAGAACGGTATTACGCAATTGAGCCGTTCTGTAACGCGCGATCCGGCGCTGCACGATCCGTCGCGCATCCCGCAGTGGACCATTTATCTCGAAACGCTGATCCACGATTTTGACACCCTGCTGCATTTCAACCACGGGGCGAAGCCGGTGGAAGTGTATGCCATCGCCGATGCGCTGGTGCGGCCGGACTTCAAAGATAAAGGCTTACTGGATACTTCGGTGGTGACCATTCGCTTTGATAACGGAGCGATTGCCATCGCAGAGGCCAACTTCCAGGCGGTGTACGGCTACGACGTGCGCGGCGAAGTGTTTGGCAGTAAGGGGATGTTGCAGGCGGGCCATATCACCTCTTCTAACTGTGTGCGCTACAGCGCCAGCGGCATCAGCATGGAGACCTCGCGCATGGATTCGGATCTGCTGCGCGATGCCTATGTGGCGGAGATGATCGAATTTGCCCGCTGTATCCGCACCGGCGAAACACCGCGTGCCACCGGCGAAGACGCGCGCAATGCACTGGAGATTGCGCTGGCCTGTATTGAATCGGTCACCCACAACCTGCCTGTCAAAGTAGGAGCGCGCTAATGGCTGCTTATCAACTCTCGGTTTGTGCCGAAATGGTGTTCCTTGATCTGCCATTTGTTGAGCGTGTGAAACGCATTCACGCGCTGGGGTTTGGCGTTGAAATCTGGGGATGGGCCAATAAAGACATTGATGCGTTGGTGGCGACCGGTGCGCGATTCACCTCCATGACCGGTTATCTCACTGGCAATCTCACCGATGATGACGAGATCCAGCAGCTCTTGCAGAGTGCCGAAGCCTCGCTGGCGGTGGCTGAACGGCTTAACTGCCCTGGATTAAATTTGCACGGCACCGGGCTGGATGACAAAGGCTTGCCGGTTAAACCCGTGGAAGTGGTGACCGGTGCGATGTGGCTGAAAGCGGTCGATACCTTGCGCAAAGTGGCGCAACTGGGCGAGCGCGCCGGGCGCGTGTTCACCCTCGAAAACCTCAACCTGCCGGTCAATCACCCCGGCACCCCGTTCGCGCTGGCCGCCGATACCCTGGCGCTGGTGGAAGCGGTCAACAGCCCGGCGCTAAAGATGAATCTCGACCTTTACCATGCGCAGATTGGCGAGGGCAATTTGATTGAGCTGATTCGCCGCAGCGGTTCCGCCATTGGCGAAGTTCAGGTGGCGGATGTACCGGGTCGCCAGCAGCCGGGCACCGGCGAGATCAACTATCGCGCCATCGCGCGTGCACTGCAGGAAGTGGGTTACAGCGGTACGGTGGCGATGGAGGGCTGGGCCAGCGGTGACAGCACCGCCGCGCTAGAGCAGTTCCGCGATCACTTCACGATTTAAGCGTTTTACCGCCGGGTATTTGCCTGTTGCCCGGCGTCATAACAATAAAACCTCAACCTACAGGAATCACCTCATGAACATCCGAAACATCGTGCTTTGTCTGTGCTCGCTGCTGCTGAGTTTGAGCGTCAGTGCGAAAACCTTCACCGTCGGCGTTGCGCTGGCCAACTTCGACCTTAACTTTGTCTCGATTCTGCGTACGCAGATGCAGGCAGAGCTAAAAGCCAATCAGCTCAACGGCCAGTTCGTGGATGCCAAAGGAGATGTGGCACTGCAAGTACAGCAGGTTGATGATTTTATTAACCAGGGCGTGGACGCCATCATCCTTAATCCCGTCGATACGCAGGGCGTGTTGCCGATGATCACCGCCGCGAAAAACGCCAATATCCCGCTGATTTTCGTCAATCGTAAGCCAGAAGTGAAACTGCCGGGCGACATGGCTTATGTGGGTTCTGACTCTGCATTGGGCGGGGAAATGCAGATGGAAGCGTTAGCGAAGAAGATGAATTACAAAGGTAATGTGGCGATTCTGATGGGCGCACTGTCCAATGAAGAGGCGCGCGAGCGCACCCGTGCGGTCGAAGCGGTGATCGCCAAATATAAAGACATGAAAGTGATTGAGAAGCAGACCGCCAAGTGGCAGCGCAATGAAGCCGTGGATGTGGTATCGAGTTGGTTGCTGAACCAGCGTCCGATCGATGCGATTGCCGCTAACAATGATGAAATGGCGATTGGTGCCATCATGGCGCTCAGTCAGGCGAAAAATGAAAAAATTCTGGTCGCGGGAATCGATGGCACGCCTGATGGACAGCAGTTTGTGAAGAACGGCAAGATGACACTGACCATTTTCCAGGACGCTAAAGGTCAGGCAACCGGTGCAGTACAGGTGACGAAGGCACTGCTGGATAAACAGAAAGTGCAGGAGTACAACTGGGTGCCGTATCAGACCATCACTCCGGAAAACTACGCGCAGTTTGCTGCTAAGTAAGTTGAGCGTGACGGCACAGGCGCATGACATTGCGCCTGTGCCGCCCGGGAAATCATCGCATTCAAGTGAACCTGCTCACATCCTTCTCTTTCAATTATTCACGGTCCTAAACTTTCCCATTAACGCGCCGATAATTTCACCACTCAGTCTGAGCATTTTGCCCTGACGTTTGGGCATCTTAATCAACCTCTGGTGTGGAAAATTGCCATGATCGCAACGCCCTTGTCAGGCCCGGATGCCGCGCCGGTGGAGATGGTTTCGCTGCGACGTATTGCACAGCGCGCAGATAGCCTTGCGGTGATCCTCAACTGGGGATTGTGGCCGATTGCACTCGGCGTTGGGTGGATGAATGACAGTTTAACCGTAGCGCTGATTGCTGGCCTTGCGTTGGCACTGCTGTCGACCTTCTTTGGCACCGTCCTGCGCGGCACGCTGACTTCAAGGTTGGTGCTCTCAGCCCTGTTGATCGGCTGGGCAGGTTTACTGATTCAACTCGGCGGTGGTGAAACCGAATATCACTTCTCGGTATTTGTGTTGATGTCGGTGCTGCTGGCGTGGCGCGACATCCGTCCACTGATCATGGGCGCGGCGGCAGCGGCCACGCATCACATTCTGTTTAATTATCTGCAGGAAAACGATCTTTTCGGCGTGGTGGTGTTCCATCATCCGGGCTGGGACATGGTGGTGTTTCATGCCCTGTTTGTGGTGGCGCAGACCGCCATCTTGCTGGTGATTGCGCGTCAGATGGCCGCCGATGCACGTTCCGCGAGTGAAGTCGCGGAGCTAGCCTCACGGATCAATCAGCAGGCCGGGTATCTGACGCTGAATGCGGATAGCCAGCAGAGTGAAAGCCCGTTCGCCCGCACCTTCAGTACCACGTTGGGCACCATGCATGGCACGCTTCATCAGGTGAGTCTCGGCGTGAGCGCCTTGTTGACGGAGTCTGAAAGTATATTGCAACGCAACGCTGAACTGTCGACCCGCACCGATGAACAGGCGCAGGCACTGGAAGTCGCGGCCAGTGCGATGACGGAAATCAGCATTGCTGCCAGCTTAACGCGTGACAAAGCACAGAGTGCAAGCGAACTCGCGCGGGATGCACGTGCGGTGGCCACGCACGGAGAGGAAAATATACAGTCGGCGATGAGCTCAATGGCGAAAATCAGCGAAGAGTCACAGCGGGTGAAAGTGATTTTAGCATTGATCGACGGCATCGCTTTCCAGACCAATATTCTTTCTCTGAATGCTTCAGTAGAAGCGGCGCGCGCCGGCAGTCAGGGGCGTGGTTTTGCCGTGGTGGCAAGCGAAGTGCGCAATCTGGCGATGCGCAGCGAGAATGCTGCGCGCGAAATTCGCCAACTGATGGATGCCAGCAGCCTGAGCACCGAACATGGCACCGTGCAGATTGAACATGCTGCACAGACCATGCGTGATATTCACAGCAGCATCAGCGGATTGTCACAGCTGGTCACCGAGTTGTCTGAGATGAGTGAACAGCAGAATTTGAGCATCGAGCAGATTCAGCAGAGCATCAACAGCATCGATCACAGCGTGCATCACAACGTTCAGCACGTGGCGGAAACCTTGCAAGTGGCGCATCAGCAGCAACAGCAGGCGAATCGGTTGCAGCAGGCGATTGCGCTATTCAGACTGGATTGATCGGCGAGACGAGCAAATCTCGACCTCTCTGGCTGGCAGGGCGCACCGATTGAAGTGCGCCCCTGTTGGCAGATTAAGCCACACCCTTGACCAGTAACACGCGATAGTTCGCGCCTTTGACCCGATGGGCTTTCGCTTCCTGATACGCCGGGCTGTGGTACCAGGCTTTTGCTGCATCAATATCCGCAAATTCCAGCACCACTACGCCTTCCGCCTCACGGCCTTCCAGCACTTCAAGATCGCCATAAAATGCCAGCGGCGTGATCTGATGATCGCCGCGTGCCTCACCGGCTTTCTGCGCGTAGGTCGCCAGCTCATCTTTATCCAGCGTTTCGTCTTTAATCATCACCACATAAGCGGCCATTACTGCTCTCCTCGCGCCTGACGTTTGTCTTCGGTGTTGGTATCGAAATCAGAGGCATCGTGGCGTTCCAGCAGTTGTTCCTGTGGTTCGGCACCAAATGCCTTATTCACTTTGCGACCCCGAATCACCGCTGGACGCTCAGCGATCTCTTTAGCCCAGCGCACCACGTTTTTGTACGACTGCACATCAAGGAACTCGCCGCCGCCATAGATGTTGTTCAGCACCAGGTTGCCGTACCACGGCCAGGTGGCGATATCGGCGATGGTGTATTCCTCACCGGCGAGGAAACGGTTATTGGCGAGCTGACGATCCAGCACATCCAGCTGACGCTTGGCTTCCAGCGTGAAGCGGTTGACGGCGTACTCGATTTTTTCTGGTGCGTAGAAATAGAAGTGACCATAGCCGCCGCCAAGGTAAGGCGCAGAGCCCTGCAGCCAGAACAACCAGTTCAGGGTTTCGGTGCGGCCTGCAATATCCGCCGGGATGAAGTGACCAAATTTCTCGGCCAGATACAGCAGAATGTTGCCTGATTCGAACACGCGCAGCGGTGGCGTGACTGAGTGGTCACTCAGTGCCGGAATTTTGGAGTTCGGGTTCACGTCAACGAAACCGCTGGAGAACTGATCGCCATCACCGATGCGAATCAGCCAGGCATCGTATTCGGCTTCTTTTGCCCCGACGGCCAGCAACTCTTCCAGCAGGATGGTGACCTTCTGGCCGTTTGGCGTCCCCAGTGAATAGAGCTGCAGCGGATGTTTGCCCACCGGCAGGGTCTTCTCATGCGTCGGCCCGGCGAACGGACGGTTGGTTTTTGCGCCGTTACCTTTGGCTTCCGGGTCCCAGGTCCAGACTTTCGCGGGCTGATACTGATTTTCCGACATAATGATTTCGCCTTGTTGTGATTGCGTTTTTTGCTGCTACTGAGTGTAGCAGCGACAGATGAAGGCGATTTAACCGCGCTGGCGGTGAGATGCAAAGTGTGATTATGCGAAGTTCTCTTGCGTAAACAGCATAAAGTCGACTTTGCCGGACTGGTAGGTGTCAGGCTGTTCACCCTCTTCGAGATGTTTTAGCAATAAGGTCAGCGCCAGCTGAGCATGGCGCAGGGTGTTTTGATCGAGTGTTAGCGTCAGCACGCGCTTCTCAAAAAGCTGGCGCGTGGTGGCATAAAGTTCATGCGTCACGTACACCACTTTGCCGCCGAGTCGATGGCGCGCCAGCGCTTCGTGAATCTGCGTATTGCCGAGGCCGGTGTTGTAGAGTCCGACGATATTTTGCGATCCGGCCAGGGTTTTCTCCAGCAGGCGGCTAATGCGATCGCGTTCATCCTGCCCGGCCAAAACTTCCCGTAACCTGAGCTGCGGAAAACGCTCCGCCAGCACGGTTTGAAAACCTTCAATGCGCTGACGATGCGCCGAATAGTCGGCGCGGCCACTCACCAGCACCACATCGCCCGGTGCTTTGATCATACTGCCCAGCATCAATCCGGCGGTGCGTCCGGCTTTGTATTGATCGATGCCGACATGACACAGGCGTGCCGCATTGGGCAGGTCCGTCACCATGGTGATCACCGGTACGCCGCGTGCCTGACACGCCGCTAAGGCATCATAAATCAACGGATTTTCATGGGCGAAAACGATCAGCGCATCCATCTTTTTACTGCTGGCCGCAATGTGTGCCGCCAGCTTCTCGGGGGCGTTTTCCGGGATCAGCGTGCGATGCAGGCGCAGGCGACGATAGCCCAGCTCATCAGCCAGTCGGGCAAAGTCCTGTGCCAGCTGCTGGAAGAAGAACGAGCCGTTGCCGCTGAGCAGCACTTCGATCTGCCAGCTATGGCGATGCTCCTCTGGCAAAATACGCTTCAAACCCGCATCCCGCGCCGCCTGCAGAATTTTTTTTGTCATCGCCGGGGACACACCACCGCGATCGTTGAGTACCCGATCAACCGTGGCCACGCCGACTCCGACTTGCTTTGCCAGCTCCGCCAGCGTCAGTGCTTTCATCTGAGGTAATTCCATCAAAAACCGCGTTCAGATAGCCTGCCAGAAAGCGCTATTTTGACAACATCGGCTATTCCGAAGTGTGAACAAAAGGAGCGTTAAAATGCGGACTCCGCAACGTTTTGCCTTGATTGGCAGTGGATTTATCGGCCAGGTGCACGCTGCCAACCTGGCGGCGCATCCTGGCGTTGAGCTGGCGCTGGTGTGTGACATTGATGCGTCACGTGCCGAAGCGGTGGCACAGCGTTATGGCGCAAAAGCGGCCAGCGTGCAGCAGGCGCTGAGCAGTGATGGGATCGACGCGGTGCTGATCGCCAGCGCTACGCCAACCCATGCCGAACTGCTGGAGCAGGCAGTGCTGGCGGGCAAAGCGGTGTACTGCGAGAAACCGATCGACCTGTCGTTGCAGCGCGCGCGGGAAGTCGTGGAAAAAATCTCACCGGTGCAGGTTCCCGTTACCGTCGGCTTTAACCGTCGTTTTGACCAGAGTCATCAGCAACTTAAATCCCAGCTGAAACAGGGGCTGATTGGCCGTACCGAGCTGATTCAGATGGTGTGCCGCGCGTCAGAACTGCCGCCGATCAGTTATCTGCAAGCTTCTGGCGGCCAAATGCGCGATCAGGCGATCCACTTTTTTGATCTGCTGCGCTGGCTGACAGAAGATGAAGTCAGCACCGTTGGCGCACTCGGTGCCGCACTGGCGATGCCGGAGATCCGTGATTTTGATGTCGATACTTCGGTGCTGATCATGCGCATGCAGCAGGGCGCGCTGGCGCAATTGGATAACACGCGCCGCACGGCTTACGGCTACGACGAACGCATCAGCGTGATGGGCAGTGAAGGGATGCTGGCTTCAGAGAGCCAGTCAGCGCGGGGTGCCACCCTTTATCAGGGTAAAGGCATCACTCAGCCCGGCTTGTATGCAGACTGGTTTAGTCGGGTGAAAGAGACCTACTACACCCATCTGGATGCGTTTGTACGCCACATCGGCGGAGAGAAAATCGAAGGGCTGCCGGGATTGATCGACGGTCTGCGCGCGCAGGCGATTGCCGAGGCGGCACAGTTATCGCTGACGCGAGGTGAATTTACAGAAGTGGAGTGGGTAGCCATTTGATGGCAGGGCGCGGCACACTGGCCGCGCCTTCAACTTTATTTCAGCAGCTCACGCTCAATTAATTCACGTGTTTCCACCGCTTGATATTTCATCTTCTCAGGATAGCCAAACAGCGCCGCCGAGATAATCGACTCTCCCCCGACTTTATAGGTGCGGTTGGCGAAATCCATCTCGCGCAGCGCTTCAAACAGCGCATCGAAGTTCACTTCCCCTTCACCCACCGCCACGTGCTGGTGGATGGTGGCATCGACACCCGGGGGGTTGACGATATAGCGGCAGTGCTTGGTGTGGTTCATGGTATCGGCAATCAGCATATGCGACAGATCGTCGCCCGCGTAGTGCAGCATGTTTTTCACATCACCCACGCCTTTGTCGTAATAGAAGGTATGAGGCGCGCTGTAGATGTATTTAACGTTGTCGCTGCGGAACGATTTCACGATATCCGCCGTTTCGTTGCTTTGTTCGCAGAAATCCCACGGATGTGCCTGAATTTCGACGCGGATACCTTCACGTTCGATAATCGGTAATAACTCATCCATCGAGCGATAGAACATCTCTTCACAAATCTCCGGCTCGTTCGGATTGCCTGAGAGTTCGGTATTGATCACCTGCACGCCCATCTCGACGGCGATCTCGATCATGCGTTTCCAGTTCTTCACCGCCGCCTGACGACGCAACTCGTCCGGGCCTGACCAGCGATAAACCGTGATAAACGATGAGATTTCCACGCCAGTGGCATTCAGCGCATTTTTGTATTCGCGCATGATTTCCCTGCTGGCTTTCGGGTGTTTATAAAACGGATTGATCTGTGGATGGGGCGATTGTTCGATGTACTTGTAACCCCATTCGGCCACCTGATGCACCATGCGCGTGATGCCCATTTCTCTGATGACATCTACATCAAAAGCGATTTTCATATTGTTCTCCTGATCGTTAAGCGGTGCGCTCTTCATTAAACACCACACCGATCTGCTTCCTGACTTCATCCATGGCGTGCAGCGTGGCCAGTGAGGTGGCCAGCGGACGGACAGGCGAATCAAGCAGCCCCTGGTGGATACACCAGGCGGTATGTTCGATTTCATGACAGAGCTGAATATAGCGATTAGTCGGTTCTTCCCAGCGCAGCGTATGGCGGCCATCGCTGGAAGTGAGACGGAAATTGCCCGGCGCATAGAACTGGCCGTCCAGATAAAGCGTGGCATCACGACCGGCGATCACGGCAGTGCCCGGTGTGTTGCTGAACAGCGTGGTGTTGAGCACTGAGTGCATGCCGTTGCCGTGGGTCAGCAGCATTGATGTTTGCCCATTCACACCGCCAGGTGCAGGCTGGCCTTGCGCCACAATGCTGTCGGGTGCGCCGCCGACCAGCACGCTGAAGCCGATCAAATAGCTGCCGAGATCCAGCATCGGCCCGCCCGCCAGATCGAGATTGAAAATGCGGTGATCCTGGGTGAAATATTCACCATGATCGGCGATCAATGTATGAACATCTCCTAACGCGCCATCGGCCAGCAATTGACGGATCACATCGTATTTCGGCGCATAATCACTCCACATCGCTTCTACGCACAAGCGTTGTTGTTTGTGCGCTTCCTGCTGTAACTGCAACGCCTGCTGTGCATTGAGCGCCAGCGGCTTTTCAATCAGCACATGCTTGCCCGCTTGCAGCGTGCGCAGCCCATCAGGAAAGTGATGATTGTGCGGTGTGGCTATATACACCACATCAATGTCCTGGCGGCTCAGCAGTGCGTCAAGGCCTTCAACGGCGTGCGGGATATCCCATTTGCTGGCAAAAGCTTGTGCTTTCGCCAGACTGCGTGACGATACGGCCACCAGCTGTTGCTGAGTATGATGACGCAACGCATTGGCAAAGTGGTCGGCGATCCAGCCGGGTCCAACAATGCCCCAGCGCAGCGCGGGGATCTGGTTTTCAAGGGGACGGCGAGGTGCAGGTAGGGTCTGAGGGAACATATCATCTCCGTTATTATTGAGTCGTTCATGTGCCGGGAGCCGATAAGGCAGATCGCTTTCACTATAGAAAGGCGCGACCGCCGCCTCTATGGATTTACTGATGCAAATCCATCAGCCCTCACCTCTGTCCTCGAACAGGAAAATATCAAACATTTATTCCGGTAGGTAATTTAATGAAATGAATCATTTCATTTTTGCGATAACGATCAAATTACTGAGAGATTCTCTATCAAATATTGAGATTTGATGACGATTTACTCCGCAATGTCTTCGCACTCCCGGTCCATTTCGGGCATTATTTTGATAACTTACTATCAAACTGGAATCTGTTGATGAGCAAAATCACCATGAACGCTATCGCCAATGCGGCTGGCGTTGGCGTCGCCACGGTGGATCGGGTACTGAATCGGCGGGCTCCGGTTCGAGCGGCCACCGAGCAGAAGGTGTTAGAAGCTGCCAACCGACTGGGTTATCGCATGGCGCCGGTTATGCCTGTCAGCGCTGAGTCGCAGTCCGCGCACGTGACGCTGCGCATGGGTTTTGTGCTGCTATCAAAATCGTATTCGTTCTATCACTCGCTGACAGATGCCCTCAGACAACAGACGCAACCGTTGCATCCTGCGGGCAGTGAGCCACGGTTTTACTGGCATGACATTGATGATGTGGCAGCTGTGGTGGCCTCACTGCACAAGCTGGCGCAAGAGGTGGATGTGATTGGCTTAGTCGCGCTGGATCACCCACTGATCCGCCATGCCATCGAGCAGATATCACGCCAGGGCGTGCGGGTTTACGCCCTGTTCTCCAACTTCTCGCCCTGCGGACATGCGGGGTATTTCGGGTTGGATAATCAGAAAGCCGGACGCACTGCCGGTTGGGTGGCCTCGCATTTGCTGCATCAGCCGGGATCGGTGGGCGTGCTGGTGGGCGACCATCGTTTTACCTGTCAGGAGAGCTGCGAAATCAGCTTCCGCTCCTATCTGCGCGAGCAGGACAGCACCCGACGCGTATTAGAGCCGCTGAAAACCCATGAGTCGATTGATGGCGGCTATCACGCCACGCGTCAGTTGCTGGAAGAGCATGCCGATCTCGCCTTAATCTACGCGCCCTGTGGCGGTATTGAAGGCGTGATTCATGCGTTACGCCAGCAGCCGCAGCGCAAGGTGGCGTTAATCTGTCACGGCCCGGTGAAAGAGGGCGAACTGGCACTGATTGACGGCACAATCACCGTGATGATTCGCCATGAAATTGAGGAAATGGTGCGGCAATTTGTCCGCACGACTCAACAAACTGTCGAATCAGGGGAGCATTTCTCTCAGGTCACGCTGCCGTTTGAGATCATCACGCGTGAGAATCTTTAGCCTCTAAGCACCGAAATCTGGCGACGCGATGAGAAGCGTCAGCCTGATTCGCTCTCCGGCTGGCTGACCGGGAATGCGTTGGCAGTACTTGAGTGGTTGGCCTGAAAGTGGCGCCAGCTATGAATTTGATAGATTATTTATCATTTTAATGATAAAAAATAACATGATCGCTATCAAAAAATGAATGTTTCATGATTGCTGTGGGTGAAATTTTTATTTGATACTTGCGCTATCCAACACCGCAAGGAACGATCATGACGATTCACATTGCTAATGCGCCCTGCAGCTGGGGTGTCGACGATCCTAAAAACCCTTTCCTGCCGCCCTGGCAGAAAGTCCTGTCGGAAGCCGCTCAGGCCGGATACAAAAGCATTGAGCTGGGTCCGTGGACCTATCTGCCGACCGATGCCGCTGAACTGCGTCACCAGCTGGAAGCCCATCAGCTTTCACTGGTGGCGGGCACGATCTTTGACGATCTGGTCAGCGAAGCCAATTTCCCGGCGATGGTTGAACTGACACACAACATCTGTCGCAACCTGTCGCAGGTTCCTACTGCCGAGAAAACCCACGCGGATAATCTGCCCGCACCTTACCTGGTGATTATCGATTTCGGTAACCCTGAGCGTGCCAGATTTGCCGGGCAGTTAGATAAAGCGCCGCGCCTCTCCAGTGAAGAGTGGCAGCGCATGATGCAGCACATCACCACCCTGAGCCAGATTGCCTGGGATGAGTATGGCGTGCGCGCGGTGATCCATCCGCATGCGGGCGGCTGTATTGAGTTCGCCGACGAGCTGGAGCAACTGGTGCAGGACATTCCACACGAGGTAGCCGGTTTGTGTCTCGACACCGGGCATCTCTACTACTCCGGTATGGATCCGATCCCTTATCTGAGCCGTTACTGGGATCGCATCGATTACCTGCATTTTAAAGATGTGAATGACGCAGTCTGGCGCGATGTGATTGCGCGTGGCGTGGACTTCTTTGCCGCCTGCGCCGAAGGGGTGATGTGCCCGATTGGCAAAGGCGCGATTGATTATCCGGCAGTGCGCGCGTTTCTCGCTGAGCGCAACTATCAGGGCTGGATCACCATCGAGCAGGAGCGCGATCCGCGCAACGCCGACACTAGCCTGCGCGACGTCACTGCCAGCCTTCACTACCTGCAATCGGTCGGATTCTGAGGAGATCATCATGATTAACGGCATTAAAGCTCTGGATCGTTCACTGCGCTGGGGCATGGTGGGCGGCGGCGGTACCAGTCAGATTGGCTACATCCATCGTTCATCGGCACTGCGTGATGGCAACTTTGTGTTGCAGGCGGGCGCATTTGATTTTAACGCCGAACGCGGTCGTGCGTTTGGCGTATCACTGGGCGTCGACGCAAATCGCTGCTATCCGGATTATGAAACGATGTTTGCGGCGGAAGCGGCGCGTGCAGACGGCATCGAAGCCGTTTCGATTGCCACGCCGAACAATACCCACTTCATCATTTGCCGTGCGGCACTCAATGCCGGTCTGCATGTGGTGTGTGAGAAGCCTCTTTGCTTCACCACGGAAGAAGCGGACGAGCTGGAAAGACTCTGCGCCGAGAAGAAAAAGATCATCGGTGTGACTTACGGTTATGCCGGCCATCAGCTGATCCAACAGGCGCGCGAGATGATCGCGGAAGGGCTGCTGGGTGAGATCCGCATTATTAATATGCAGTTCGCGCACGGCTTCCATAACGACGCGGTCGAACTGCAAAACGAAAGTACCAGGTGGCGCGTTGATCCACGCTTTGTTGGCCCCAGCTATGTGCTGGGCGATCTGGCGACGCACCCGCTGTTTATCGCCGAAACCATGGTGCCGAAACTGCAGGTGAAACGTCTGTTGTGCAGCCGCCAGAGCTTCGTGAAAACCCGTGCGCCGCTGGAAGATAACGCCTTTGTGATGATGGAGTACGACAACGGCGCGGTTGGCACCATGTGGGCCTCGGCAGTGAACTGTGGCTCGATGCACGGCCAGAAAGTGCGGGTGATTGGTGAGAAGGCCAGTCTGGAGTGGTGGGATGAGCAGCCGAACCAATTGCGCTATGAAGTGCAGGGTGAGCCGCTGCAGATTCTGGAGCGTGGTATGGGCTATCTGCACAAAAGTGCGCTGGCTGATGACCGTATCGGCGGCGGCCATCCGGAGGGGCTGTTTGAAGCCTGGTCAAATCTCTATCGCCGTTTTGCGCTGGCGATGGATGCCACCGATCGCGGTGATGAGGCGTTTCTGGCTGACTTCTGGTATCCCGATGTGCATGCCGGATTGATGGGCGTGCGTTGGGTAGAGCAGTGCGTGAAGTCAGCGGATGCCGGTGCGGTGTGGGTGGATTGCTGATTGAGATGAAGTCAACAAACCGGTCGGCGGCTCTGCCGACCGGGATGCATCAATGCGAACGCAAATCGCTCAGGAAGCGCTGGGCACGTGGGTGCTGCGGTTGGGTGAAGAACTTCTCTGGCGTCGATTTTTCCAGAATTTGCCCCTGATCCATAAACCAGATGGTGTCCGCCACTTCACGCGCGAAATTCATCTCGTGCGTCACGCACATCATCGTCATCCCTTCCTGCGCCAGGCTGCGCATCACCGATAACACTTCACCGACCATTTCAGGATCGAGTGCCGAGGTCGGTTCATCAAACAGCATCACCGGCGGCTTCATTGCCAGCGCACGTGCAATCGCCACGCGCTGCTGCTGGCCGCCAGACAACTGCGCCGGATAGGCGTCTGCTTTGTGTGATAAGCCAACGCGCTCCAGCAACTCACCCGCTTGTTTACGCGCTTCGGCACGCTTCACGCCCAATACTTTCATGGGTGACATCATGATGTTCTCTGCCACCGAGACGTGGGGGAACAGGTTGAAGCTCTGAAACACAAATCCAATGCGGGTGCGTAGATGGTTGAGGCGTGTACTGCTGCCGTGAATGTCGGTGCCATCAAACACGATCTGGCCATTATCAATCGGTTCCAGGCGATTAACGGTGCGGATCAAGGTGGATTTCCCCGACCCGGAAGGACCGCACACCACCACCACTTCACCGGTATTGATTTCGGCGCTCAGGTCAGTCAGCGCCTGATACGCGCCGTACCATTTGTTGACCTGGTTAAACATGATCATCGGGCTCATAGTGGTTCCTTATTGCGAAGAGGTTTTAGTCAGCATCACCGCGGGCGCTACGCTGGGATTCGCCTGCGGCGGTTGGCGACGTTTCTGCGCAATATGCGCTTCAAGTTTGTTAGCCAGCCAGGTGAGGCTGAAGCAGATGATGTAGTAGCTCAGCGCCACAATGGCGAACACCTGGAACGGTTTGGTCAGCAGTTGATTGCTGACCTGATTAGCGGCAAAGGTCAGCTCCGGCACGTTAATCACGTAGCCGAGCGTGGAGTCTTTTATGATCGAAACCAGCTGGCTCACCAGGCTCGGCAAAGTGTTAAACAGCGCCTGCGGCAGAATCACTAAACGCAGGGTTTTCAGGTGGCTCATACCCAGCGCGCGTGACGCTTCATACTGGCCGTGCGGCAGTGCCTGAATGCCGCCACGCACGATCTCAGCGATGTAGGCGCTTTCGTAAATCACCAGCGTACACAGCATGGTGGCGAAGCCGCTGATGTTGTGGCCAATCAGCAACGGGACGCAGAAGTAGGTCCAGAACACCACCATCATCAGCGGAATGCCGCGCAGCAGATACACCCAACAGGTGGCGGGCCAGCTCAGCCAGCGCCACGGCGACAGACGCGCCAGGCCGAGCAACACACCGATGGGGAAGGCCAGCAATACTGCCAGCACGGAGATCAAAAGCGTACAGAGTACGCCGCCCAGCGGACCGTTAGGATACTGGCCCATTAACAGCAGCATGCCGTTGTCATGCAAAATGGTGAAGATCTCAAACATCGCCATTACCTCGCGTAAACGCGCTGGAAGCGGCGGGCCAGCAGCGCGCCCAAGCCCATCAGCAGCAGGGAGAAGAACAGGTAACCCACGGTTGCCACTAAGTAGGATTCGAAGGTACGGAAGGTTTGGTTCTCGATATCACGCGTCACATAGGTGAGGTCTGCCACGCCAATCACCATTGCCAGACTGGTGTTTTTGAACAGCAGCACGGTGTGATTGACCACGGATGGCAGCGCATTGCGCACACCCTGCGGCAAAATCACCGAGTGCATGGCGCGGACATAGCTCATGCCAAGCGCGCGGGCGGCCTCATTCTGTCCGTCTGGAATGGCCCGCAGGCCGCTACGGATATCTTCAGAGAAGTAAGCGGCCTGGCACAGCCCGAGCGCGATAAGAGAAAATAAAAACTCGGCGTTGTAGTCAACGATCATCATCTGCAGCGATTCCGGCAGCAGGGTGGGGATCGCGAAGTACCACATCATCAACTGAATCAGCGTGGGCACATTGCGGTGATAGGAGACATACGCCTTAACCAGCCCAACGGCAAGACGATTCTCCGTCAGGCGGACCACCACCAATAGCAGGGCGAGAACCATCGCCAGCAGCCAGGCACCCAACGCCAGTTCAAGGGTGACCACCGTTCCGTCAACGATCATCTGGCCGTAATGGCCGGTTATCACACTGCTGAAATCAAGTGCCATACAGTTACCTCATTGTACGGTTTTACGCGGTGCGGTCGCCCGGTCGCATAGTGGAAAGACCGCCCGGCACCTGCAGCGTCGGGGTAATTTCGATGTTGCCGATGTTGACGGCGACTGGCGCAGACAGCGCAAAGGCCACGCAGTCGGCAATATCTTTGGCCTGCGGCAGTTCGAACCCATCGATAAAGCGGCGACGCGCCTCATCGTGATCGCCTGAAACGTTGCCGAAAATATCAGTGGCGACGCGGCCTGGGCAGATTTCGGTGATGCGCACACGTTTGCCATAGCAGTCAACGCGCAGCTGGCGTGACAGGGCATGCACCCCGGCTTTGGTGGCGTGATACACCGAGTTGCCGTTGAAGTTGTAGATGGCGGCAATCGAGGTGATGTTGAACACGTGGCCACGGTCACGCGCCATCATGCCCGGCACCAGCAAGCGGCACAGGTGCAGCACGGCACGCAGATTGACATCGACCTGGGTTTCTACCACGTTTTCGTCGGCATCAAGAATCGAACCAGGATGAGAGAGACCTGCATTGTTGACCAGGATATCGATTTCCAGGTCTTTGCACAGCGCGGTCAGCGCATTGACGTCACTGACATCCACGGCATGCGGGATGCAGCCAGTGCGATCGGCCAGCGCGGCCAGTTGCTCTTTACGACGTGCCACCGCGTGCACGGTGATCCCTTCTTTGCACAGGCGCTCAACAATCGCTTCGCCCATACCAGCCGATGCGCCGGTCACCAGCGCGGTTTTGTAATCTGAGAATGGCATTTGTGTTTCCTCGTCTCGCCAGGTGTGTGTCCGGCGTAATGGGTCTTTTTTGACTTTATGCAGTTATGCCGCAAGGGCATAAGACATAAAAACTGTGAGGCGATAAGAGCCCCTTGTAACCGGATTAATGATTAATTATCTGATTGAAGAATAAGAATTTCTTCATCATATTCAACCGCAGATCGCGTTGCAGAGGGGAATGGCTGCACCCGCCCTTTGCAGGGACTGAGCACCGGCACGTACAGGAGGCCGACCTGCACCATCGCCAGCAGATCCTGAGGTTCTACCTGCTGTCCAGGCTGGACAAAATCTTGCTGGCTGTGTGGGTGGCGACGCAGCAGTGTGCCGGGCAGGGGCGCGCCAATGCGATGCGTCACGGGCGGGCACGCTTGCGTCGGGATCTCCGTTGGGGATGAGAAGGAGGGCGGGTCAAACGTCAGACGCACCGACCACTGTTTGCCCTCTAACGCCAGGCTGTTAAGGCCGGATCGTTGCATCTTGCGCGCCAACGCACGCAGCGTCGGCAGCGGTATCGCAGTTTTTTCCATGGAGTTCCCGTCAAAGCGAAACACGCCCGCCGAAGCGGGCAACAGACCGAATCAATCTAGCGCGTTCGTCAGACGGGCAGTAAGAGGGTTTCGCTTTGCGGTGATAAGCGGGTCTTATCCCACCAGGGTCAGTGGATGATTCTCCACGTTGCGGCGCGACATTAGCGACAGCAAAATGGATTTCACTGCTTCAGCAGGCTGGGACAGCGGCAGATGATCTGACATGCAGAACGACAGCGAAGCCTGCACATCCGGCTCGATGATCTTCGCCATCCAGGTATCCCCGTTTTTCAGCATCGCGCGTGCGGCGGATTCCGGCATGATGGTGGTGCCCAGACCGGCACTCAACGCCGCATTCAGGGTGGTTTGCGACTCAATTTCGCACTTCACGCGGTACTGCAGATTGTTCTGCACGAAGGCGTCATCCAGCACTTTGCGCATGATGTTATAGATACGTGGCAGGAACAGATCATATTGCGCGACCTGTGACAGCGGGATCTCTTTCACCGGTTTTGCCAGGCTGAACGGGCAAACGAAGCACAGATCTTCTTTCATCAGCGGCATGAAGCGCAGGCCATGGATGGTGCGATGATCGTAAATCACCGCCATATCCATACGCCCGTTCATGATCAGCTCGCTCAGGGTGGTGCCGAAGTTCTCGTTAAAATAGAGCACGATGCCAGGATGCTGCTGCTGCACTTCCATCATCAGCGGTAGCGCCAGGTTTTGCGCCGCTGTGCCCGGTGCCAGCCCGACGGAAACGCTGCCACTCAGCGCAGCGCCGACCAGATCAATCGCACTTTGCGCCTGTTCGCACTGGCGCAAAATGGACTGTGCATGGGAATAGAGTGTTTTCCCGGCTTCAGTAGGCGTGACACCGCGTTTGGTGCGAATCAACAGCTGTTGATTGACTTCACCTTCCAGCGTAGCCAGTTGCTGGCTCAACGCGGGTTGGGCTATATGCAGGATATCGGCAGCTTGCGTCAGGCTTCCGACGTCAACAATTTTAACAAAGTACTTCAGGCGACGAAGATTCATGGACACTTCCCTCAAACAGAGCGCATATGCTCATCAAGCAAAGTTGATGCCAGGATAAGCTTTCGTTATTGAACTCAGACAGGAGGGTACGGCTACCGGGCCTCCTGAGGCTGGTGCTGAGCTAGTGAGCCGCCGGCATGGCGGGTGTTGAAAAATGCAGCGCTGCACCGAATGAGTGCAGTTGACCCATCAGCATTGCCAGTGACGGGCAAGGAAAATCGTGGGTTCGGGATGTAATCTGGGAAAGAAAGTAACACTTTATTAACATCCCGTCAGGCGTGCGGGCGTGACCTGTCGCGCAATTCTGAGTCAATCTGCCGCCTTTATGGCAGAAGTGTGCAGTCGGTCCAGTCATCGCTTTGTGTTATATCACCACAACAAAGCACTATTATCCGTGGCTTCGGCCCTAATCCTATGCTCAGGGAAAACTGACATCCCCCGAACCCAGGATTGAACATGCCCGAGATAGCCGATCGTTTAAAGAATGTGACCGTTTCCGCCTCCGTTGCCATGACCCAAAAAGCGCGCGATCTCGCGGCGCAGGGCGTTGATGTGGTAGCACTTTCTACCGGCGAACCGGATTTCCCCACGCCGGAACATGCGATTGAAGCCGCCTACGCCGCTGCACGCGCGGGCGACACGCGCTATCCACCGACCGACGGTACGCCTGCGCTGCGCAAAGCTATCCAGCTGAAATTCAAACGGGATAACCAACTGGAGTATGACGTCAGCCAGATTCTGACGGCCGGTGGCGCTAAGCAGATCATCTTTAACGCCATCCTGGCGACCATCAATCCGGGCGACGAAGTGGTGATCCCCACGCCGTCATGGATCAGCTATGCCGATATCGTGAAATTTGCCGGTGGTGTTCCGGTGCCGCTGCCGTGTGCGCAGGAGAATGGCTTTAAACCACTGCCAGCGGATCTGGATGCGGCGATCACTGACAAGACCAAATGGCTACTGCTGAACTATCCGAGCAACCCAACCGGTTCGGTGGCTAGCAAAGCCGAGTTGCAGGCGCTGGGTGACGTGCTGCTGCGCCATCCACAGGTGTGGATTATGACGGATGATATCTATGAACATCTGATCTATGACGATGTGCGTTTCTATACCCTGGCGCAGGTTGAACCGCGCCTGTATGACCGTGTACTGACGGTGAACGGCGTATCGAAAGCCTATTCGATGACAGGCTGGCGTCTGGGCTTTTGCGGTGGTCCTGCGCCATTAATTAAAGCCATGAGCAATGTGAACACCCAGAACAGCGGCGGCGTCTGTACCCTGACGCAGGCGGCAGCGGTGGCGGTGCTGGAAGGTCCACAAGATCTGTTGCAGGAGCGCGCACGCATTTACCGTGAACGTCGTGATTACGTGCTGGAGCGTCTGACCTCGATTGATGGCCTGCGCTGCCATAAGCCAGAAGGCGCATTTTATCTGTTTGTAAACATTGAAGGGCTGATCGGCAAGACCAGTGCCGGTGGACGCTTCATCAGCAACGATGCCGATTTTGTGCTGGCGCTGATTGAAGAGCAGCACGTGGTGACGGTGCAGGGTGCGGCTTATGGCATGAGCCCGTATTTCCGCTTGTCCTACGCCACCAGCATGGAGCGCTTAGAGACGGGCTGCGATCGTATTGCGGCATTCTGCGCTGGCTGCCGTTAAACGAAAGGCGAAAAAAATGGCTGCCGATGGGGCAGCCATTTTTATTTGGGCGATTCAAAAAAACTTATTGAGCAAGCACCTCTGCCGCCGGCGCCACCTGATGGCCGCTGGCTTCGATTTCACTGCGTACGATGGTGGCGAGGGCCAGTGAGCCTGGCGTATCGCTGTGCACCAGGATCGACCGGGCACGCACGGCTATCACTTCCCCTTCGAAGGTGGTGACGGTGCCATGCTGCAGGAACTGCCGCACGCGGGCACGCAGCGCCGCTTCCTCTTTGATCACCGAGCCGGCAATGCCACGCGGCACTAAACGGCCCTGTGCATCGTAAGCGCGGTCGGCGAGGAACAGCGTCAGGGTTTTCAGGCCCGCTGCCTGTGCCGCTCGCTCAATGATGGTATCGGGTTGTGCGAACACAATCAGATCCGCATTGATACGGGCGACGAGCGTCATGACCTGCTGCGCTAATGCCTCGTCGCGATTGACGATATTGCCCATCGCAGCGTGGAAGCTGAAGTGCGACACCTTCGTGCCTTCTGCCTGAGCAATCGCTGTCAGCGCGCCGAGTTGATAAGCGACCTGCTGGCAGATCTCTTCGGCACTGAACGGCAGCTCGCGACGACCGAAGCCCTGGCGATCGGGCAAGCCAGGATGCGCACCAATGCCGACACCATTCTCTTTCGCCAGTCGCACCATTCGGGTCATGATCGCCGGATCGCCGGCGTGGAATCCGCAGGCGATATTAGCTGAGGAGACCACTTTCATCAGCGCGGCGTCATCGCACAGTTGATAAACGCCGAAGCCTTCGCCCATATCGGAGTTCACATCAATCTTCATGGTTTGGGTTCCTTCGGAAAATTATGCGGTTAACGCTTTACGCAGCGGTGGGCAGCTCACACGTAAGCGGCTCAGCCAGCGTGTGACTTCCTGATCAATGGCGATGGCCTCACGCGTATCGCTCTGGATCAGCTGGATCGATTGGCCGGGTAATACCTGTCCTAAACGCCACAGATCCTGCTCAATCACCCCGGCGATCTTGGGATAACCGCCCGCCGTGTTGGCATCGCTGAGCTGAATGATCGGCTCGCCGCCAGGCGGCACCTGCACAATGCCGGGAATCAACCCGTAAGAACGCATCTCAATGGTTTTTGACGGGAAAATCGGATCGCCCGCCAGTCGATATCCGGTGCGATTGCTTTGATTGGAGACCTGCCATGATTGCTGCCAGAAGCGACCGGCATCGGCAGCAAACAAGGGATATTCGCCGGATGGAATGGCGCGCAGCTGAATCTCACCTGCGCTGTTACGCGGGAAATGTGCACGCAGGGCGCTGTCGGGCGGCTCAATGCCAATACCGCTGCTGGGCAACGGGGATGCCTGTGTTTCACCCAGCGCCAACCGGTCGCCACGCTTCAGCGGGCGGCCTTCCAGGCCACCAAAGCCACCACGAAGTGCCGTGCTGCGCGAACCCAGCACCATTGGCACATCAATGCCGCCTGTTATACAGAGATAACCGCGTGCGCCACTGCGCGGGTAACGCATTTCCAGCACCTGTCCGGCACGCACGCCGCAGCCCCACCAGGGCGGCAACGGCGCACCGTCTAAAGTGGCGCGACAATCCGCACCTGTTACCGCAATGCTGCTGTCCTGCAAAAAACGCACACGGAATGGGAACAGCTGAACTTCAATGGCGGCGGCATTTTCTTCATTGCCGAGCAGCAGATTTCCGGCGCGCAGTGCCAGCGGATCCATCACACCACTCACCGAGACGCCCATATGGCGGAAGTTGAAACGCCCCAGATCCTGAACCGTGTTCAGGGCGCCGCTCTGTTCAATTTCGATCACAGTTCAATCCTCTGCGGCAGAAAACGGATACGATCGCCCGGTGCCATTAGCGCGGGGGATTCTGCCATTGGATCAAACACTTCCAGCTCGGCAAAACCGATGGCGTTCCAGCCGTTGGGGCCGGTCAGCGCTGAAACACCGGCCTGGGCGCCGCCAATGGTAACGGTGCCTTTCAACATGCTGAGCGAGGGGACTTTCTTGCGTGGCGTGGCTAATTGCGGATCGAGCCCATGCAAGTAACCAAATCCCGGCGCGCTGCCAAGAGCAAACACGGTGTATTCGCTTTGATGGTGACGGCGCACCACTTCGCGTGCGCTGAACCCGGTGTGACGACAAACCGCATCCAGATCGGTGGCGTGCTCGCCGCCGTAATAGACCGGGATTTCAATCAGTTTGCCCTGAGGGCTAATCGCCTGTGCCTGATCCCAGGCGGCATGCAGCGAAGCACGAACGGCGGCTTCGTCCTCGGGGATGTGTCGGAACAGCACCAGCAGATTAGTGACGCCGGGGATCAAGGCTTCAACCGCCGCATCCGACTGCAGCAAACGCGCTAATGACCAGATGCGTCGCTGGGCGGAAAGATCAAATCCACCCGGTGCTTCCACCAGCCACGCACGGGCGCCAATGGTGGAAAGGGCGATCGCAGAGGAACAAGCCAGCGCGGGTGCGCTGGCGGGCTGGATATCAGAGTGCGACATCACGGGCATGATTATTCCAGTGGTTCAAATTTCAGGCTGGAGAGCGGCTGTACGCGCTCTTCGCGCACCATTTTGTATTCGGTATTTGGCCCAATCCAGGTGTTCCAGATTTTGTCGATGGTGCCATCGTCGTCCATCGCTTTCAGGCCGCTGTTAACGCTGGCCAGCAGGGCCGGTTCATCCTTTTTCATGCCGACACCAATCGGTTCCAGCGCCATCGGCTCTTTCACCATCGCCAGATTGATGCCGTCTTTTTTCGCCTGGGCGATGGTTTTCATCCCGGTCATGGTGTTAGTGACAAAGCCCACCGATTTGTTCTGCTCCAGCGCCAGGAAGGCGGAGGCAGAATCCTGGAAGGTGACGGCTTTACCGCCTTTGATGTGGATCGATTGCTCTGACGTGGTACCCTTGGTGGCGCTGATACGTTTGCCTTTGAAATAGTCCAGTGGTTTATCTGCCAGCGGCGCTTTCACCAGCAGCATCTCTTTCGCCACGTAGTAAGGATCGCTGAACTGGATCTGATTACCACGCGTTTTGGTGTAGGCCAGGTTAGCAATCAACACATCGGCACGGCCGGTGGCGATCACCGCGATACGCGCTTCAACAGAGGTCGGCACCAGAGTCAGTTTGACGTTCATCTGCTTGGCCAGAGCGTGACACAGGTCGATATCCATGCCAGCCAGCTGGCGCGTTTGTGGATCCGGCGAAGAGAAGGGCGGTACGTCGGAGTAAACGGCGCATTTCAATTCACCGCTCGATTTAATGTTCGCCATCATATCTGCCTGCGCCGCCGAAACAGCCAGCAACGGCAGCATTGCCAAGCCAATGGTGGTCACTCTTTTCATGGTCATGTGCTTTCCCTCAATGGTGGATACTGCTTGGGAGCGCAAAATCTCGCTTTTCTGGACTATATCGGCTTTGTTTTGCGGCGAAAAAGAGGGAAAGCGTGTTATGCAATAGGGAAATGATATGACCGATGGCGATAAGTTATTTCTATTCAGGCAGAGCGAAAAAGTGTTATCCAGCGCACATTTTTCTCCCTAGTGTAAGCCGCGTTGTCCTCTCGGCAACCCCGCCGATTGCACGTGGTAGAGAGAGAAGAGTGAGAGCATGAATCCCCGATTAGGCGTGTTATTAAAGATATTCGCCGCACTCAGCGCTACGCTGATGCTGGCCTGTGTTAAAGGTCTGAACGGTGCTATCCCCACCGGCGAAGTGATTTTTTTCCGCAGCTTTATCGCGCTATTTCCCCTGTTAATCTGGCTGAGAGTGCAGGGGAACGTGCTGGAGAATCTCAAAACGCGCAATTTGTTTGGCCATTTCATTCGCGGTTTCTCCGGCACAGGCGGCATGTTTTTTAACTATCTGGCGCTGGTGTATATCTCGCTGGCTGATGCCACGGCACTGAGTTACGCCGCACCGCTTTTCACAGTAATCATGGCGGCGATGCTATTGAAGGAACGGGTGCGCGTGTCGCGCTGGGTGGCCGTGGTGGTGGGATTGTCGGGCATACTGATTATGCTCTCCTCCAGTCTTGCGGCTAGCGGCGGCGTGCCGGCAGGTGGCGCCAGCAGTACCACGGCCAGCCTTGGTGTTGCTTTTGCATTGATTGCCGCACTCTGTACGGCCACCTCGAATGTGCAAATCCGTTTTTTGAATGGCATCGAAAAACCGGGCGCGATCGTGTTCTATTTTTCGCTGATGACGACGTTGATTGGCCTGGCAACGGTATTTTTCGGCTGGATTAAGCCCACTGGCTTGCAGTGGCTGCTGTTGGTGGGCTGTGGTTTATTTGGCGGTCTGGCACAGATTCTGGTGACACTCAGCCTGCGCTATGCTGATGCCTCGCTGCTGGCACCGTTTGATTACACTACGCTGGTGTGGTCGATGCTGATTGGCTATCTGTTCCTTAATAGTCTGCCAGGCACGACAACCCTCTTCGGTGCATCGATTGTGGCACTGGCAGGAATCTTTGCGGTATGGCGTGAAAACCGTCAGCGCAAATTGGCGATGGTGAGCAGTACACCGTGATGCGGTGTGTTAGCCGCTGCGCAGTTTGCAATACCAGGTCGCCATAGCGGGCGACCTGGATAACACAGCGCTCGTGCGCTTATCGATAAACATCATCGATAATTTCTACCTGCTTGTTTTGCAGTGCTTCTGCCAGCCAACCGCGTTCCAGTGAACCGGTTTTCGCCAGCTCAAAGTTATGCTCATCAACAATCAGGTAAGCTTGTGCCGCTTCGAGAATGCGCGCGGCATCCTGCCGGGGAATGACGATCACGCCGTCGGCATCGCCTAATACGATATCGCCAGGTGAAACGTGAATTTTACCGCAGGCAATCGGCACGTTGATTTCGCCTGGGCCATCTTTGAAAGGGCCACCTGGCGTATGTCCGGCGGCATAAATCGGGAAATCCATACGTGATAAGCCCTCAATATCACGCACCGGGCCGTCCAGCACGATGCCTTCCATACCGCGCTGTCTGGCATAAGTGGCCATCACTTCGCCCATCAGCGATTGGCTACGATCGCCCTCATTCGACAGGATGATCACATCGTTCGGCCCGGCCAGATCCAGCGCTTTATGCAACATCAGGTTATCGCCAGAGCGCGCTTTTACCGTCACCGCCAGGCCGCACATGATGGGGGTTTTAGGCGCCGTTTTCAGGCTGATCTCTGCCGATAGCGCAGGCAAGCGACTCATGCAGTCGGCGACTACCGCCGCGGGTAAACGGCGGAACGCTTCCAGTAAGGGTTCAGCATCGGAGGGACGGCGTAAATAAATACGATTTCCTGCGGTCATTTTATTTCTCCTGTCAGGGTTATTAACTTGTGATCGATAAAGGATGACCAGCAAATTTCGCCGGTTAATAAATTTAACTTTATTTGTAGATGATCATGTGATGAATGATTTTCTGAATTCAGGAGAGTGTAAAGGATTAGTGATGTGTTACGAATGCGTTGTTACAGCTAACAAAATCAGGATCACGGAATAATATTCACACCGTATTTAACTTACTGATTAATAATTTTATTGGATATGGTTATGGCTAGATATATTTAAAGTATGGTCAGGTGTATTGCATATTTTATATTTAATCCGCCGAAGGACATGTACGGCGGGGAAATCAATCAAGGCTTCAAATCACCGTACCAATAAGATGCCGTCACGCCGCCATCCATCAGAAAATCACTGCCGCTGATGTAGCCGCCTTCTGGTCCTATTATGAGGGCTGCCAGCGCTGCAACTTCGTCGGCGGTGCCGCCGCGACCGACGGGTGATTTTGCCAGCATATTGCGATAGCCCGCGCCGCGTGGGCCATTTAGCTCATCATTCGCTAAGGGTTTAAAGATAATGCCGGGGCTGATGCTGTTGACACGCGCGCCACGCTGGCCCCACTTCGTCGCTTCGGCCATAACCCGCAGAGCGTTACCGCGTTTGGCATATTGATAGGCCAACAGAGGATCACTGAAAGCGGTGTTCTGCAAAAATGGCAGGCTGAGCAAATCCTCTGTTGGCGTGATAGCTAACGCTTCATTTTGTTCAACCGTGAGCGCAGGCAGTCGATGGCCGGATTGAGAGGCAATCACGATTCCGCAACCGCCTGACGCCATGTGCGGACCGAACTCTTCCAGCACCACGGCAGTACCGTAAAGATCGACTTGTAAAATGGTGGCGGGGCTGGCTTGAGAAGGCGAGACTCCAGCCGAGTGAATCACTCCTTTGATAACACCCAGCGCAGTGGCCTGCTGCACCAGATGTTGAATCGATTGGCGCGAACTGACATCGACTTGGCTGGTTTCTACCGTAAAGCCGGCATCACGTAAGGTTTGTGCGGCAGCCGCACATTTTCTCGAATTGAGGTCCGCCAGCAGCACAGTTTTGCCCTGACTCACGCGACGCGCGATGGCTTGTCCAATCGCACCCGCGCCAATAACCACCATAATTTCTTTCATTGTCTCTCCTGCCTTGAGGAATAAGTGATGCGGCAAGCATAGCGGGGAAGGCCATTGATGACTGTAGGGCCAATTGGCATGAGCTTATGAATGCTGCTCATGGGTTCTGAGCTTTAGGGGCGGGACCTATGACTAACTGCACTTTGCAGGCTGTTTGCAGTTTTATTCGCGATGTATCTCAGTTCAACATTATTTCAAACTCACTTAAGCGTTCAGGTATTGAAAAAGGGTAAGTTTCAAATATAACTTCTAGTTTATATCCAAGGCGTATAAACTACAGTTCATGTGAGGGACTTTTGAACAACTGGAGCGTTGATACAACGGAGCATTTTGCAGCGTGGCTAAAAGCGCAGGATGATGAAATGATTGAAGATGTACTCGCAAGCCTGGAAGTGTTGAAAATCTTCGGCCCTCATTTAGGGCGGCCTGATGTAAACACCATCATCGGCTCTCAATATGCAAACATGAAAGAATTGCGCGTGCAAAGTAATGGTAGGCCTGTTCGGGCGTTCTTCGCATTCGATCCCAGAAGGAAGGGGATCGTCTTGTGTGCAGGGGACAAAACGGGGATCAATCAGAAGCGGTTTTACCGATCAATGATCAAATTAGCAGATCAAGAATACAGCAAGCATTTGAGAGGAATAATACATGCCTAAACTGGAAGAACTCATTGCACAACGATCTCCAGAATCACAGAAGAGAATTAAGGCTAAAGTCGCGGATAAAATTATTGAGGTTCAATTACGACACTTACGCGAAGAGCTTGAGCTCTCACAAGTACAGTTAGCCGAGAAAATGGGCGTTTCACAGCCAGCCATAGCAGCTATTGAAGCCCGAGGCGATGATATAAAACTCTCAAGCCTAAAAAAGTATGTTGAGGCATTAGGCGGAAAGCTGAGCTTGAACGTTGAACTACCTACGGGCGATGGGCGAACTTTTCTGCTTTGACATTAATAAGTTTCTCTATTTCATTTGGATGAATGGTGAAGATTTTCGGTTGCAGGTCGTTTGAGGATGCCGTGAGGCATCCTGCAGCTTATCTTGATGCGATTATGTTCATTGATGCTGTTTAAATATCTAAGACAGCGGCTTTGCAGAAAGCACCCACTTCTTGTTGTGCAAAGGTAACATTGATAACTTCCATTACCATTCTGATTTCTCCTCCCTGAGCGGTTTATCTTTTCGTTGCCCTGAAGCTCTCCGCCTTTGTTTACCCTGCAGCTTTGCAAGTTGAATCGGGGATATCTCCTGACGCGGCAGAAACAGCTCCAGCTTTTCGGTGAGATCCAACGCTACCATGATGGCGATAAAGACATCGAACGGCACTTTTCCTTTTTCAGCATTGAGCACAGACTTACGTGCAACACCTGCGCGCTCAGCAACCTCCGTCTGCGTTAAGTCACGATTTAGACGGGCTTGCTTGAGTCGCTGGCCAATTTCTTCAGCCAGTGCAGATGCGGAAGGAGTAGTCATATCTTTAAAGTCCCAATGTAGACACTTTATCGTCGGTCATGCGTTTAATGTCCAAATTATAGGACTCTATCGGATCATTGTCATGATAAATGGATGTATTGTAGAGTCCCTTATATAGCACTTTATGAGGATTAAAGGTGAGTTAAGTCCTTAAAGTGGGACATAATAAAGTTGAGGGGGGCTAAGGGATTAAGTTTTGAAAACGTCATACGCAGAAAAGCAAAAACCCAGCCATAAGCTGGGTTTTCAGAATGTTGGTGCCCGGACGCGGAATCGAACCACGGACACGGGG
>NZ_DAMDQC010000003.1:0-65543 GCF_032082325.1 Pantoea sp. CTOTU50773
CCATCGACCCCCACCATGTCAAGGTGGTGCTCTAACCAACTGAGCTAAGAGCGCAACATGCTATCAGGGCGACAGCGGGGACGAATATTAACGGCAGGCCGCGATGCTGGCAAGGGAAAAAATGATTTTCCATGACGACTGACCAGCATCTGTGCGACCCGCTGTTTTTTTAGGCATTGCGGGGGCAAATAACGGCCTGTTCAGCGACTTAGCGGGCCGCGCGCGCCAAAATTATCTGCGCCGGCAAACGTTGCAACCGAAGAATACGCCAAATCATCATCACGGCAGCAGACGTCAGGCCGACAATAAATCCGCACCAGAATCCCGCCGGACCGAGTTGCGGTACCACCCAGTCGGTCAGCGCCAGAATATAACCCACCGGTAAACCCAGTACCCAATAGGCAATCAGGGTGATAAAGAAGATGGAACGCGTATCTTTGTAGCCGCGCAGAATCCCGCTACCAATGACCTGAATGGAATCTGAGAACTGATAGATGGCAGCGAGCAGCATCAGCTGGGCGGCCAGCGTAATCACTTCTGGATTGGCGGTATACAGTGCGGCGATATGTTCACGGAAGGTGATGGTGAAGATCGCTGTGATAGCGGCCATGCTGATACCGACACCTTGTCCCGTCCATGCCGCCACGCGCGCCTGTTCAGTTGACCCCTGCCCAAGACGATAGCCCACGCGGATGGTAGTCGCGACACCGAGTGACAGTGGCAGAACGAACATCAGCGAACTGAAGTTCAGCGCAATCTGATGACCCGCGACTTTGACGATCCCCAGCGGAGAGACCAGCAGTGCCACCACCGCAAACAAAGTGACCTCAAAGAACAGTGCCAGCGCCACCGGTAACCCGAGGGTAAACAGCCGAAACAAGATGACGCGTGAGGGCGGTGACCAGCGGCTGTTCATGCGAATATCGCGCATGCTTGCCATGCGTTTCAGCCAGAAACGCATCACCATAAACATCACCCAGTAAACCGAAGCGGTGGCGACACCACAGCCTACGCCCCCGAGTGCGGGCATACCGAAATGACCGTAAATAAAGACGTAGTTCAGGGGAATGTTAACCAGCAAACCTAAAAAGCCCAGCAGCATGGCTGGCTTGGTTTTTGATAAACCATCGCACTGATTACGCGCCACCTGGAAGAACAGGTAGCCGGGTGCACCCCACAGTAATGCATGGAGATAGCCTTCGGCTTTAGCCGCCAGTTGCGGATCGATATCGTGCATGGCATGAATCAAATAGCCGGCATTCCACAACACCACCATGATCAGCAATGCGACTGCCAGTGCCAGCCAGTAACCCTGACGCACTTGTTCCGCGATGCGTTCGCGGCGTCCTGAACCGTTGAATTGCGCAACGGTGGGCGTCAACGCCAGCAGAAGACCATGACCAAACAGAATGGCGGGAAGCCAGATAGAGGTGCCGACAGCAACGGCGGCCATATCCGTGGCGCTCACCGCACCGGCCATAATGGTATCCACAAAACCCATCGCCGTCTGAGCCACCTGAGCAAGGATGACCGGGATCGCGAGGGCCAGCAATTGACGCGCTTCTGTTAAATACTTCTGCACGTAACACCTGCTTAAATTAAGAAGAGAAGAGGGGAGATATCCCCAAAGAATGCGCGGCTAGTGTAGCGGTAGCGCTGCGTTCCACCAAACTTTGATCGCATTTTGTTAAGTTAATTGTGTAAAGTTTGAACTCCGGCAAATTAAACCGCGCTGCTCAAGCTGTGATAAACTGGCGCAAACTTCGCAGAGGCTGAGAGTATGTTTACTGGAATTGTGCAGGGCACGGCCGAAATTATCGCCGTAGAAGAAAAAGAGTTGTTTCGTACCCATATCGTACGTCTGCCGGAAGAACTTTTACCGGGATTAGCGTTGGGCGCCTCGGTGGCGCACAACGGCTGCTGCCTGACGGTGACGGCGATTGAGGGCGATCGCGTGAGCTTCGACCTTATCAAAGAAACCCTGCGCATTACCAACCTGGGTGAATTAGCGGTGGGCGATGTGGTGAATATTGAGCGCGCGGCGAAGTTCAGTGACGAAATTGGCGGACATTTAATGTCTGGCCATATTATGACCACAGCAGAAATCTGCAAAATCATCCAGTCTGAAAATAACCGTGAAGTGTGGTTTAAATTACAGGATGCTTCTCAGATCAAATATATCCTGCATAAAGGTTTCGTCGGTATCGATGGCATCAGCCTGACCGTGGGTGACGTCACCAAAAGCAAATTCTGTGTGCACCTGATTCCGGAAACGCTGGAGCGCACCACGCTGGGTGCGAAAAAACTGGGGCACAAAGTGAACATTGAGATCGATCCCCATACTCAGGCGATTGTCGAGACGGTGGAACGCGTTTTGGCCCAACGTGAAGCCGCGGCTATCGCGCTGGCGCAAGCCGCAGACGCTGAGTAATCCAATAAAAAAAGGCGCCGCGGCGCCTTTTTAAATTCTCATCTTTGATTACCGTGCAACGCGTAAACCACCTTCTTTACCGCGACTGAATACCACCTGCCATAATTGGATGTCACGCGCGCGGAAAGCGCCGGCGCAAGCATTGAGATAATAACTAAACATCCGTTTAAAGCGATCGCCGTATTTTTCTTCCAGTTGCGGCCAGGTCTTCTGGAATCGTTCATGCCATGCCATCAGGGTGGTGTCATAATCCGCACCAAAATTATGCCAGTCTTCCATAATAAAATGCTTCTCGCTGGCATCAGCAATTTGACGCACAGACGGTAAACACCCGTTGGGGAAGATATATTTATCAATCCAGGGATCCACATTCATATCGGTGGTGATGGCACCAATGGTGTGCAGTAAAAATATGCCGTCTGGTTTGAGATTGCGATCGGCAACGTCAAAATAAGTGGCATAGTTTTTCGGCCCCACGTGTTCGAACATGCCGACGGATACAATGCGATCGAACTGCAAATTCAAATCACGGTAATCCTGCAGCAAAATGGTCACGTCCAGCCCTTCACAGCGCTGCTGAGCTAACTTCTGCTGCTCAGCCGAGATGGTGACGCCATGCACTTTGACGCCATAATTGCGCGCGGCAAATTCAGCCAGTCCGCCCCAGCCGCAGCCGATATCCAGCAACGTCATGCCGGGTTCAAGCTGCAATTTGCGGCAGATCATATCCAGCTTGGCATACTGAGCCTGTTCCAGTGTTTCAGCGTCTTTCCAGTAACCGCAGGAGTACTGCATAAAGGGATCGAGCATCAGTGAAAAAAGATCGTTACCGAGATCGTAATGTTCTTTCCCGACAATCCAGGCGCGTTTCTTAGACTGTAAATTGGTTAAACGCGCGGCCGCAATACGCAAGGTATCTTTAAAATGACGTGGGAGTTGTTTATCCAGATGTTGTTGCAGAACGCGATGGAAAAAGACATCCAATTGTTCGCAATCCCACCAGCCATCCATATAACTTTCACCCAGACCTAGCGATCCTTCCTGCAAAACACGTTTAAAAAAATCCGGATGCTTGACCTGAATATCCCAGGGGCGTGTGCCATTGACTGCAACATCAGCGCGTTCCAGTAATTCGTTGACGATGCGAAACCAGTGGTTTTCTTCAAGGCTCACTTCTTCTATACACGATGAACTCATAGCTTCTCCATCACCCTTCCGATTTGAACCTGTGGAAATAATAGTCAATTTCCTAAGGCCTGTGAGAGAACTCACGGAAAATCCGTGCGCCAGATATCCGACGTTTTACAGAGGCATGAATCTGAATAGAAATGTCTGGCACCAATCAGGAGAGGAGATCGTGCAGACGCCATCCCAGCGACAGGGTCGCTTAAAATTAATGCAATTATGTTATTGATTTGTTGCAGAAATGCTGACCCACTGAGTATATGCTCACGTGGGTCAATATTCAACGGGTTATCGTTAGTTTGCTAACGATAATCGTTGCATCAGTGATTATCTTCGCAGGGACGGGAGGTGTGAGCAATATCACTTTGTGCGTTTAAGCTGCGTTGCCAGATGAAGCCAGCCCAGGCCAGCACGACAGTGGCGACCATCACCAGTGTGGTGTTATATAGCGCCTGTTGTAATCCGGCAGAGACCAACAGGCTGGCGATAAAGCACAAACCCAGTTGCAGCAGATTTTGCAAACCTGCGGCTTTGCCCGTGGCGTGCGGAAAAGGCGCTAATGCGCTGGAAACCACAATCGGGTAAATGGCGCCATTGGCCAGTGCCATGCCACAGAAAGGCAGCAGCAGAGCAATCAACGAAGGCGCAGGCAGCATCGCGACGACAAACAGACTTAATATGCTCAGGCTGTAAAGCACCAACAGCCACGGCAGCAGTTGCGATCCTTGATATCGGCTCAGCATCGCGCGGCAACCAAAGCCACCAATCAAAAACGCGATGGTTTGCGGAATATAGCTCAGACCAATATCGGCGGGAGTTAAACCCGCAGACGCCAGGATAAACGGCGAACCGGTTAGCCAGGCAAAGAAACTGGCAGAACAGGCAGAGTAGATCAGCACGTTGCCGCTGTAGACACGTGTGGAGAGCAGATTCAGCCAGCCGGGTTGCGGAGCATTATCTGCTTTGGCTTTTTTAGGCGCAGCAAGCTGCAGCGTGCCGATGACCAGCAGCACGGCAATGATCGTCAGCACGACAAAGATACTGCGCCAGTGGAAATGGCCCATCAGCCATGCACCTAACAAAGGTGCCAGCGCAGGAGAAAGGGCAACCAGTGGCATTATGGTAGCAAAAACTTTATTGGCCTGGGCTTTGGGGTAGCGATCGACCACCAGTGCCTGCCAGCTGACCGCGGCGGCGCACACGCCAACCGCCTGCACAAAGCGCAGTGCCAGCATCATATTGACGTCCGTCACCCATAACATCCCCAGGCAACCCAGGGCAAAAATCGTCAAACCTGCCAATAAAATGGGTTTACGTCCAAAGCGATCTGACAACGGTCCCCAGAATACCTGGGCGCAGGCAAAACCACCGAGAAATAGACTGAGGCTGGCGCTGATGGTGCCCGGCGCGGTGGCGAAGTCACGCTGCATATCGCCAAAAGCAGGCAGATACATATCCGTAGCGAGGAAGCCGAGCATGCTGAGCACGGCAAGATAGGGCATAAATCCTTTTGACGACAACATAGTAATTCTCATTGGCAGATTGAACGTCGGGGAGTGTAAAAGAGTGCGTCATTCTTTGTGAAACGCTAATATTTGCGCAGTGCTGTTAAAATTTTTGAAGGCAAAAGTATGTGGTCTGAGTATGCGCTGGAAGTAGTGGACGCCGTCGCGCGCAATGGCAGTTTCAGCGCAGCGGCGCAGGAATTACATCGCGTGCCCTCTGCCGTCAGCTATACGGTGCGTCAGCTGGAAACCTGGCTGGCCGTGCCGTTATTTGAGCGTCAGCACCGTGAGGTGGTGTTAACCCCTGCAGGCGAGCATTTTGTGCGTGAAGGGCGATTTGTTATCAAAAAAATGCTGGCAACCCGCAGGCAATGCCAGCAACTGGCGAATGGCTGGCGCGGACAGCTAAGTATTGCCGTGGATTGCATTGTAAAACCCCAGCGTACCCGACAACTGGTAAAGGATTTTTACCGTCATTTCCCGGATATGGAATTGATCATCAGCTACGAGGTATTTAACGGTGTATGGGATGCCTTAGCGGACGGGCGGGTCGATGTGGCGATTGGCGCCACCCAGGCGATCCCGGTGGGTGGACGTTTTGCCTTTCAGGATATGGGTGCCCTCAACTGGCGTTGTGTGGTCAGTCCCGACCATCCTCTGGCCGCGAGTACCGACCTCAATGAAGAAGTGTTGCGTGCCTGGCCATCGCTGGTGCTGGAAGATACGTCCCGCGCATTACCGAGACGCATGACCTGGACGCTGGATAATCAGCGACGTCTGGTGGTGCCAGAGTGGGAAACAGGGATGGATTGTTTGCAGGCGGGATTGTGCGTGGGCATGGTGCCAGGCCACCTGGCGCGGCCATTATTGGATAAGGGTGCGTTGGTCGAGCTATCACTGCCGCAGCCGTTTCCGGAAAGTCCCTGCTGCGTCAGTTGGTCAGAACAGCGTGCGTCACCCGCGCTGGAGTGGTTACTCGTCTATCTTGGCGATGCTGAAACGCTGAACCACGAGTGGCTCAGCGAAAATCAGCTTTAACGGCGGTAATCACGGAACGGGCCGTCCGCCACGGAGCGCCGCTCAATCAGTGTAGGCTGGACCTCAATGGTTTGCGGCTCTTCGCGTTTGCTGGTGATGCGATCCAGCAGCATTTCCAGCGCTTTTTTGCCCAACTCCGCTTTCGGCTGGTGAACTGTGGTGAGCGCAGGGGTGAAGTAGCGCGCGTTGCGCACGTTATCATAGCCAATCACGGAGATGTCCTGCGGCACGCGCAGTCCCATCTCATCGGCGGCACAGATCGCGCCCATCGCCATGATATCGCCCCCGCAGAACACGGCGGTCGGACGCTGTTTCTGATTAAGGATCTGCTGCATCGCCTGATAACCCGATTCTGGCTCGAAGTCGCCCTGAACAACCCATTCAGACCGCACGGTCACACCGCCTTCGCTCATCGCCTGCAGGAAGCCCGCATGGCGCCCGCCGCCGGTGTTGCGCTCCATTTGACCCGGAATCGCACCGATATCTCGGTGACCGCGCTCGATAAGGTAGCGTCCAGCCAGGTAACCCCCCTGGAAGGCGTTATCCTGTACGGTATCGGTGAAGTCGCCGCGAGATGCGCCCCAGTCCATCACGACCATCGGAATGTTGCGGTTGTCTTCCAGCATCTGCAGCAAATCGTCAGGATACTCGGAGCACATGACTAACAGACCATCCACACGCTTTTGCGCCATCATCGACAGGTAAGCGCGCTGCTTTTGCAAATCGTTATGTGCGTTGCCCAGAATCAAGGTATAGCCGCGTTCGAAACAGTGGTTCTCAACCGCTTCGATAATTTCGGCAAAGTAGGGCGCTTCGCTGGAAGTGGCTAACAGTCCCAGCGTTTTGGTGTTATTCACCTTCAAACTACGCGCAACGGCGCTCGGCGAATAGTGCAGCTCTTTAATCGCTTCCCATACGGCGTTACGCGTTTCCTCTGCAACAAAACGCGTTTTGTTGATGACATGCGAAACGGTGGTGGTAGATACACCCGCGCGTTTCGCTACATCTTTAATTGTTGCCATGAAAAAGTTACTCCCCGGCTTATCGCAACTTACTGATAAGTATATTGTTAAACGTTTGCGTCTGCGAAGGGTTTTATGCCTTAAAAGGGGGGGCAATTCTGCCGTTTCAGGCAGGGAAAATCACTTCAGCAGGCTGTAAATACAGCATGCGCAAAATCAGTTGCGCAACGAAAGGCGGCGATTCTAGCAAGCCAGCGCGGATAAGACGAGATTTTTGCCCACCGCTGTGCGAAAATTGTTTTAACCCTAATAAATGTGTGACTAAGGAGTAGTGATGAGTACAGATTTAAAGCTGGCGCTAATGACCACGGTTGGCGCACTGTTGATGATTATTGCGTTTAGCTTCACCGCCATTCTTCATTAATTCAAAGCGCATCAATAAAAAAAGCCGGCACTGATTAAGCGTCCGGCTTTTTTTGTGGCGAGAGCCACAGGATGTTGCGCAACAATTAGCGAATAGTTTTTGGAGTCATCATACGGCGCGCACCGACATAGTGTTTCTGCCAGTAGTCTTCGCCCAATGCGCTAATCTGAATGTCTTTACCGGTGCGGGGTGACTGAATGAATTTACCGTTGCCGAGGTAAACACCCACATGATCGGCAGTCCCGCGATTATTGATGCGGAAGAATACCAAATCCCCTTTCTCCAGCATCTCACGCTTAATGGGCGCGGCATCGTGCAGGTGATACATCTCATTCGCCGTGCGTGGGAATTTATATTTGACGAGATCTTTATAGGCATACCAGACCAAACCACTGCAATCGAAACCGGTATGGGGTGAGGTGCCACCCCACTGGTAAGGCTTGCCCAGTTGCCCCATCAACTTCGTCATCGCGGTTTCGCGTGCCTTTTGGTAGCGCAGGCGGTGGGATTTGCTCATCTTGATGCCGGTCAGCCCCTGAACTTCATCGTCCACATCTGGGGACTTTTTCGCGAGGCGTTGATGGCCATACTTTTTCAATGGCGACTTCAGCAGGGATTTTTTGCGGCTGGATTTGTTTAAGGCGGTTTCAGTTTTACTCTGCTTTTTCAGCTTGAGCTTCTGCACGGTGGTCAGGCGAGACTTTTTAGCCGTTGTTTTAACCGGGCGTCGCTTGCGGCGCTCATCTTCACGCGCACTTTTTTTCTCAGCATTATGCAAACTGGCATTAATCGGGGCATGCTGAGAAGCAGAAGCCACGTTAAAGAACAGTTGGGCAAAAGCCAGTATGAAAAGCGTAATCAGTAAACGCATAGTCCGGTTACAGGTTAAGCAGTCTGGCAAAAAGCAGGCTGCGGCAGAGTAAGAGAAATCTGATCAACGATCAGCGCCGAAGCAATTCTAATCCACTTTTTTTCCAAAAGGTAAGGCCTTTTTCTATTAATCTGTTACCAGGCAGATAATGTCGCTAAATTGAGCGATTTCAGCTGTTTAACGCAGCGAAATTATTGCTAATTATTAATTTGTTCATGCTTATTAATGATAGGAAAATGTTATTTGTACACTCAGCACTTAACAAACATGGCGATCAGCCGGTCGGTAACGCAAAATCCCGTTTTCAGTGCGGGGCTGAAGTCGCTACAATAAACAAACACGAAGTGAAGGATTAAGGAAGGCAATAATGAGTACTGTTGAAAAAATTCAGCGCCAGATCGCAGAAAACCCGATTCTGTTATACATGAAAGGTTCCCCGAAACTGCCAAGCTGCGGTTTCTCTGCACAGGCTGTGCAGGCGCTTTCTGCCTGTGGTGAGCGCTTCGCGTATGTGGATATTCTGCAAAACCCGGATATCCGTGCAGAATTGCCAAAATACGCTAACTGGCCGACTTTCCCGCAATTGTGGGTGGATGGCGAGCTGGTCGGCGGTTGCGACATTATCGTTGAGATGTTCCAGCGTGGCGAATTGCAGCCGCTGGTGAAAGAAACCGCTGATAAGTATAAAGAAGCGGAATAATTGCGAAGGCCGACACATGTCGGCCTTTTCTTTGCGTACTCCTCCGGAAATCAGCCAATCAGCCAATCAACCCATCAGGCAGAGGCATCGTCTTCAGTCTGTTCTTCACTGAAAGCCAGTGGCCAGCCCCCCAAACGTTTCCAGCGGTTCACCAACTCACAGAACAGCGTGGCCGTTTGCTCGGTGTCGTACAGCGCGGAGTGCGCCTGCGTGCTATCAAACTCCATCCCCGCCGCTTTGCAGGCTTTTGCCAATACCGTCTGTCCCAACACCAAACCGCTCAGTGCCGCGGTATCAAAGGTCGCAAACGGATGGAAGGGATTACGCTTCAGGCTGGCGCGTTCGGCGGCGGCCATCACAAAGTTCAAATCGAAAGTCGCATTGTGCGCCACGATAATGGCGCGATTACAGCCATGATCTTTGGTGCCTTTGCGCACCATCTTGAAGATAGCATGCAGCGCTTCGTATTCGCTCACCGCGCCGCGTAAAGGGTTGGAGGGATCGATACCGGTAAACGCCAGCGCCGCAGGATTCAGGATCGCGCCTTCGAACGGCTCAACGTGAAAGTGCAGGGTTTCATCACGGTGTAACCAACCGTCCTCATCCATCTTGAGCGTGGTGGCCGCAATTTCCAGCAGTGCATCGGTTTGCGCGTTAAAGCCGGCGGTTTCGACGTCAATAACCACAGGATAAAAACCACGGAAGCGTTGATGAAGAGCGTTTAAGGCGTTCGATTCAGACATCAGGATCTCATAGCAAGAAATGGGGCAGCGCGCATTATGGCAAAAATTACAGGAGGGTGCAGCAGGAGAGGGAAGTCAGCCTGCAAATTAGCAGACTGACTAACGGCATCAGTGACCGAGGCCGTGACCAGCGTGTTTGTTTTCGATCAGCTCGATTTTGTAGCCATCGGGATCTTCAACAAAGGCAATAATGGTGGTGCCGCCTTTTACCGGACCGGCTTCACGCGTCACGTTGCCACCGACACTGCGGATGCGCTCGCAGGTCTCAGCGACGTTATCGACGCCCAGCGCGATATGACCATAAGCATTACCGAGGTCGTACTTGTCCACGCCCCAGTTGTAGGTCAGTTCGATCACCGCGCCTTCACTCTCTTCGGTGTAACCCACGAAAGCCAGGGTGTATTTGTATTCGGTGTTTTCGCTCTGACGCAGTACGCGCATGCCCAGCACACGGGTATAAAAATCGATAGAACGTTGCAGATCGCCAACGCGTAACATGGTGTGAAGTAAACGCATAACATCCTCTTTTGAAAAGTCATCAGGGAATGACAAAGACTAGCAAGTATAGCCAGTTAATGCCCTGAAGAAACAGCACTGCCGCACATCCGGTGCGGCAGCTTGATTCTTACAGGCTTGGATAATCCGTATAGCCTTCAGCGCCGCCGCCGTAGAAGCTTTCCGGACGCTGTGGATTCAGCGGTGCGTCTTGCTGCAGACGCTCAACCAGATCCGGGTTAGCAATAAAGTCGCGACCAAAGGCCACGGCATCAATCAAGCCACGTGCAATCAGGTCGTCAGCTTTCTCAACGCTGTAAGCACCCGCACCGATGATTACGCCTGGGAACAGCGCACGAACTTTTGCACGGAAAGCATCGCTGTAAGGCTGGCCACCGGCCCAGTCTGGTTCAGACAGGTGCAGATACGCGAGACCACGCTGGCCCAGCTCGGAGATGTACCACAACGCGGCAGCTTCTTCATCGGCACCATTTTCCAGATTCTGGAAGGCTCCGATTGGCGAGATGCGAATGCCGATACGATCGGCAGACCAGTTAGCAATCGCCGCATCCACCACTTCCAGCGCGAATCGACCGCGTTTCTCAATCGAACCACCGTATTCATCGGTACGCTGGTTGGAACCCGGTGCCAGGAACTGGTGCATCAGGTAGCCGTGGGCAGAATGCAGCTCCAGCAGGTCGAAATCGGCTTCACGCGCGTTCGCCGCCGCCTGACCGAAATCTTTTACGATCTGCTGAATTTCCGCCACGCTCAGTTCACGCGGCACCGAGGTATCTTCACGGTAAACGGTGCCATCTTCAGCACGCAGTGAGGTACGTGTGCCCGCAGCCAGAGCAGAAGGTGCAACAGGCGCTTTGCCTTCCGGCTGAACGCTGTTATGCGAGATACGGCCGGTGTGCCACAGTTGCACCGCGCTGTGACCTTTCGCCGCATGAATGCTTTCGTTGATCACTTTCCACGCGGCAATTTGCTGCTGAGTATGCAAACCCGGTGCACCAGCATAACCTTTCGCCTGGAAAGAGATCTGCGTTGCTTCAGTAATGATCAGACCGGCGCTGGCGCGCTGCTGATAATATTCCGCCATCAGCGGGGTTGGGATGTCGCCCGGCTCAATGCTGCGCAGACGCGTCAGCGGTGCCATAAATATACGGTTAGGTACGGTAATCGCGCCCACTTTGAGTGGGGAAAACAGCTGTTTACTCGCCATGATGACTCCTATAAGTAGACCGGTCGTCTAGAAACTGCGGTTTTTAAAAATCAGCGGCCATTCAGCCACTGTTCAATGGTTTCAAGTGCCAGGGTAATCGGGCCTGACTCTCGCGATATTTTGCTTTGCAAACTGGCGCCTAACCACAACAGGTAACAGCGCTGTGCCAGTTGCTCGGGCGTTTGTCCATACGGCAGCGGCTGTTCAGCGGCGACTTCGCTCAAACAGCGGGCATAAGTCGCGATCATAGCGCTGGCACCATGCTGCAAGGCATCACGCATCGGTTCTGATAAATCGCAGACTTCCGCCGATAACTTCACACCCAAACAGCCCACGATATGGCCTTGCTCGATAAATAGCGTGGCGCCATAGCGGAAGTGGGCCAGCAAACGTTCCCGTGCTGACAAGCCCGGCTGATTTAACTGCTGATCGACCTGCTGCAGGTAGTTAACGAAATAGCGTTCCAGCAACGCCACGCCAAAAGCTTCTTTGGAGCGGAAGTAGTGGTAAAACGATCCTTTGGGCACTTCCGCCAGCGCCAGCATTTCGCTCAGGCCCATGCCGGTAAAACCGCGTTGCAGACAAACCTGCTCGCCAGTAGCGAGCAGATGTTCACGGGTTTCGTTGCGTTGCACAGTCTTGTTCATGGGCCACACAGTATTAGACCAGTCGGTCTAATGCAAACCTTATCCGGCATTTTGGCACGATCTGATCATGTCCAGTTGCGGTTGGTACTCTTGCGTTTGGATGTTGAACATGCCCAAAACCGTATGGAAAAGATTGTCTTGCGACACTTTCTCACTCGCGGCCTGCTGGCGTAAACAGGTCTCATTAATGTGGAACGCCGACGCATAGCCTGGTGACATCCACATCAACAGTGGGATATGTGTCTGCTGTGAGGGCGCAAACATATATGGCGCACCGTGCAGATACATACCGTGTTCACCCAGTGATTCACCGTGGTCTGAGAGATAGACCAGCGCTACGTTGAAGCGATCGCTCAAAGCTTTAAGTTTATCAATGGTGCGGCTCACCATATCGTCGGTGTACAACAGAGAGTTATCATAGGTATTCACCAACGCCTGATGATCGCAATCCTGAATCTGGTTGCTATCGCAGGTTGGCGTGAAGCGACGGAATTCCGCCGGATAACGCTGATAATAGGCCGGACCGTGGCTGCCCATTTGATGTAACACGATAATCCCGTCATTGTGCAGACTGTCCACATAGTTATCAAAACGATGCAGCAGAACATCATCGAGACAGAAACCATCGTGGCAATATTGCGATAAATTCCACTGCGTCATATCGGTGTGTGGCACGCGATCGCAGGCGCCTTTACAGCCGCCATCGTTTTCGCGCCACAACACACTGACCCCGGCGTGGGCGAGAATATCTAGCACGCCTTCCTGATGATGCGCCAGGTTGGCGTCGTAATGCTCTCGCGGCATGTTGGAGAACATGCAGGGCACTGAAATGGCGGTCTCCGTGCCACAGGAACTGGCGTCGGGATAGTAGATAACCTGCTGTTTTTTCAGTTCAGGATTGGTTTCACGCGCATAGCCGCCAAGAGAGAAGTTCTCAGCACGTCCGGTTTCGCCGACCACTAATACCACCAGCGTTTTCTTCGGTTCCGCGGTGATCAGCGGGCCTTTTTTGGCATCCAGGCCAATTTTGACCAGCGTCTGGCTGCCTTGCAGATAACGCTGATCAACGTAATGACCGGTGCCGCTGACAATATTGGCCGGGGTGATCATCTTCACCAGCCCTTTATTGTTGCGAATCAGCGAAGCGTAATCTTTGTAGAACAGCACCGCCATCAGCAGAATCAGCAAAATCGCACCCAGCGCCCCGGCCAGACGTTGCAGCAGGCTCCACCACCAGCGTTGGCCCGTTTTAATGCGCACCATGCAAATGGCGGCGACGGGCACCAACCCCATCAAGATCATCCACACCACATAACCACTGCTGATCAATGCTCCAGCTTCCTGAGCATCCGACTCAAACGCGTTTTCGATCATGTTGGTGTCGATCACCGTACCGAAGCTGTGCATAAAGTAGTTAGCGGCGGCGCTGGCCATCACCAACAGAATAAGCAGCGGCTTGCGAACATAGGGCCATGCCAGCAACGAGAAAATCAGATAGAACGCAGAGGCCAGCACCACCGGAATGCTGGCAGCAAACAGGTAATCGTGAAGGCGATCGTAAGGGATAATTTCCCACGCCCGCAGTAGAAACAGGGCGTTGAGCACGAGGGTAAAAAACAGGGCGGCAATCAGATTAAAACTGCTGGCATGGCACTGTAACTTGTTCGTGAATATCATGAAAACTCAGTAGCAGGATGGAATGTGACAATCGTATGAATTCAATATGAGGAAAACCTTAACGCTTATTAAACAGTACCCAACCAAAGGTTCTTGCGCTGAGAACAATGGTAAATATCCATTTCCGTGGTGATGGCTGGATGAAATCTGGGCGAACTACGTATACGCTTTGCACAATGTCACTAAGCTGTTATCAATATAAAGCTTATTGTTAAACCGGAGTGGATGTGGCCGAGCAATTAGAGTTCTTTCCTGTTCCCAGCCCGTGTCGCGGCATCTGTCAGAGTGATGCGCGCGGCTATTGTCGCGGCTGTCTGCGTAGCCGTGAGGAACGCTTTAACTGGATGAAGTTTACCGATGCGCAAAAACGTGATGTGTTGCGGTTATGTCGCCAACGCTGGCTGCGCCTGCATCGACAACAAAAAGTCGATGAGAATCATGATCCGGAACAACCCTCACTGTTTTAAGAAAACGATGATTTGCCTTTCCGTTATACTCCCAGCTTCGCTTTCCGCTTTCGCGCTCAAGGGAGTTTACCGATGTTACAACCGCAAACTATCGCCCCGCAGGGACCTCAATTCTCACCGCTGATCGTTGGCTACTGGCGCCTGCTGGAGTGGGGCATGACGCCGCAGCAGTTAGTGGCTTTTATCGAGCATCATCTGTCATTGGGCATCACCACGGTCGATCACGCCGATATTTATGGTAACTACGGTTGTGAAGCCGCTTTTGGCGAGGCGCTGCGTCTTGCACCGGGGCTGCGTGAAAAACTGCAGATTGTCACCAAATGCGGCATTGCAACACGAGCCAAACCGGAACATAAAATTGGCCATTACATTACCGAGGCCAGCCACATCCTGCACAGTGCGGAAAATTCCCTGCGTTACTTCAACACCGATTATCTCGATCTGCTGCTGATTCATCGCCCGGATCCTTTAATGGATGCAGATGAAATGGCCGAAGCCTTTATGGCACTGCATCAGAGCGGCAAAGTGCATCACTTCGGCGTGTCAAACTTTACCGCTTCCCAGTTCACGCTGCTGCAATCTCGCCTGCCGTTTAGCCTGGTGACCAACCAACTGGAAATCTCACCGCTGGAACAGTCAACGCTGCTCGATGGCACGCTTGATCAGTGTCAGCAGGTGCGCATCCGGCCGATGGCATGGTCCTGTTTAGGCGGTGGACGTCTGTTTAACGATGCGCATTATCAGCCGCTGCGTGATGAGCTTGAGCAGGTAAAACAGGAAATCGGCGCGAGCAGCATTGAACAGGTGGTGTATGCGTGGGTGATGAAATTGCCAAGCCGCCCACTGCCAATCATCGGATCCGGTAAAGCCACGCGCGTCAGCGAAGCGGCAGGCGCTTGCCAACTGACGCTCGATCGTCAGCAGTGGTTCCGCATTCGCAAAGCGGCACTCGGTTTTGATGTGCCCTGAAGCGTAAAACTACGTCAAATTACGGCAGCCTGGCCTATTCCGGTCCAGGCTTACAGGGCATTTCAACCGTAAGGAGACGTTATGAAAAAAATTCTCATCGCCACACTGGCGCTGGTCTGTGCTGCTGGCGCTCAGGCCGCCTCTGAAGAGGTGACATTGCATGAGGTCACCGCACAGGGTATCGGCGCCGCCATTGGCAAAGTCACCATCAGTGAAACGCCATATGGTTTGCAGTTCGCCCCCGCGCTAACCGGCCTGAAACCGGGTGTTCACGGCTTCCACGTGCATGCCAAAGGCAGTTGTGAGCCTGGTCAATCGGATGGCAAAACTGTTGCGGCCGGCGCAGCGGGTGGACATCTGGATCCACAAAACACCGGCAAACATCTCGGGCCTTACGCAGAGGGTCACTTGGGCGATCTGCCTGCTCTGTATGTCACTGACGATGGCAAGGCCGATTACCCGGTGGTGGCGCCGCGTATAAAATCGCTGAGCGAAGTGAAAGGGAAGGCGTTAATGGTTCATGTGGGTGGCGATAATCATGCAGATCATCCGCAGCCGTTAGGGGGAGGCGGTGCGCGATTTGCCTGCGGTGTGATTTAAACTCTTAGGCGGCAGGCAATCTGCCGTCTGCATCTTTTCACTGCCGGAAAAATTCTGACCCACTTTCCCGCTACACTCCGCACGCTATCCGTCCTATGATGTTGATTCAGGAATAAAACCTCTCAGGGGCAGGAATGAAAACGCGTGGGATTTTGCTGTTATGTGTATTACTCGCGGGATGTGATCAACCTAACGAAACGCAGTTGAGGTTAGACACCAGCCGCCAGTTACAGCGCACCATTGATACCAACCCGCTGCGTGCAAGTTGTGAAGATATCGCTCGCGGACGGGAGTGGCTTACCCCGCACACGCTCGAACAGTTACAGGCACAGGGCTGTCAGAATGTGCTGCGCAGCGCCACCGAAACCAATTTCCTGCACACCGAGTTTTTTCACCGCACGTTAACCACGGTTTGCGGCTCAATCCGGGGGAAAAGTTTCACCGGCACGTTTCTCGATCGTCGCTTTATCTATTCGTATGAGGAGCGATACCTGGTGATTGAACCGATGACCGAGCAAGACAAAACCCGTTTTGAAGGGCATAAAACCTTGCAGCAGTTGCAGGACGATTTTAACCGCCAGACCACACAATATTGCCAGTAATTAATCCGGCACCGCCTGACTTAACTGTGCTAACGAACAGCGCAGGCGCCATAAAATGCCCGCCAGCGTATTGGCTTCGCTATCAGGCTGCTGCTGCAGTTGCGCAATCATCCCTTCCAGCTCATCCAGCGTGGCCTGCAACGAAGTATGACGCACGCCGCGCAGGCTCATAATCCGTTGCAGATCCTGCAAACTGCTATCGCGCATTTGCGCCAAAGTGGCTGAGGCTGGCCGCCATTCGCGTAATTGCCAGACAATATGGGAACAGTTGAGCAGCACCACGCCCCAGCGCAGCAACCAGACACGCGCTTGTTCATCGCGGCTACTACTCAGCTGGCTGATGTGATGGTAGATCTGCGATTCAAAGTGGCTTTCGCTGAGACGTGGATGGCGTCGCAGCTGGTCAAGAAATGCATGGCGTAACGCGCGAATATGCCTGCGGCTACGGCGCGCATCGGAGCTGGGGCGCAGTACCTGAAAAGCCATCCATGCCAGCAGCACGCCACACACTTTGGCCAGATTATCGTTGAGAAAGCTTTGGTAATCCCAGTCTGGCGGGTTGGTGACGGCAATAAATGGTCCCATAAACACAATAAAGTGTCCCCACATCCCCGCGCGTTTTTTCTGCTGCAGCTTAAACAGTTGCAAGGTGATAAGCAGCGGAAACAGCACCAGCAGAAATTGCCACAGGGCGCTGATTTGTACCATCAAACCGTATTGCAGCAGAAAACTAAACACCGACAGCCATAGCAGGGTTTTCAGCAACAGTGACACGCTGCCACTGGGGGAGGGAGCGGAAGAGTAGAGCACGCAGGCAATCGCGGTCAGCGTCAGGGCTGCTGCACCTGCATCCCATTGTGTGCCAATCCAGAAAGCACAGCCCAGCATGATCACGCTAAAGGTGCGCAACGCACTCCAGCCGGCTTCAGCGCTGTCACTTTCACGTGCCAGAGAGGGCACTTTTGGCGGTTGAAAGCGCGTATCGGCGTCTGCGCGCTCAATCAAACGTATCCAGCGATTAACGTTGAGGTAAACCCAGCAGAAATAACGTAAACGTTGAACAAACGCGCGCTGACGATAATCGCCGGTGGCGTCCGGTGTCACACTACGCAGTATGCGCGCCAGACGATACTTATCACACTGCGGCAATGCGAGTTCGTGTAACAATTGTTGAATGGCGGTGTAGAGTTCCGGTGGTGCATCCGGCCAGTTCAGCAGCATGCGGCGCAGGCTGGAGAGAACGCTGGTCAGGCGCAACTGCTGGTGCAAAACATAGTTAAGCACGTTGTTCTGACGGCGATAGCGGTAATGGCTCCAGAAGGCCTGAATGCGCAGTAAGTTCATGGTGAGAATCTGGCTGATGACATTCTCATGCGCGGTGCGCACGTTATCAGTACTGCTTTGTTGCAGCAGTAAAACCGCATGGTCGAGCAGACGGGCGTGCATCTGCCGCAACGAATTCATCAAGGTGTTACCGTCCGACGTGCTGGGCAAAACCATCATCATCAGTCCGGCACACAAAATGCCTGAAATCACCTCGCAAACGCGCGCCTGAGTGATATCCCACAATTGGGTCACATCGGTAATATTGACGCTGCTAAAGGCAATGATCGCTGCGGTGTAGCCAGCCAGAGAGAATGCGTAGGCGACATTGTTTTGATAGTGGTTGGCGATCCAGGTACAAAACGCCAGCCAGCCGGCCATAAAAAAGGCAAATAGCCAGGGTTCGTTGAGCGTATGCCCGGCAATCAAAAGCGCGGCGGTGGCACCGAGCAGGCTGCCGACAATACGCCCCAGACTTTTACTGATCGCACCGCCCACGGTGGGAAAACTCACCACGGCGGCGGAGGTCATCGCCCAATAGGGTTCATCCAGTTGCAGCGCATAGGCGATGGTCAGCGCCAGACACATCGCAATCGCATTTCGTAAGGCATAGCGCCATTCGCCGCCGGTTGCTTTAATCCACGGCAGATTTTGCCAGGCCAGCCACTGCAGATTCATGGCGGCCTCAATGTGCGATGGAAATCGTACAGGTGGTGCCCGCCACCAGCGGAACATCATCCGGAATCGCATCCAAACGAATGCGTACCGGCACACGCTGTGCCAAGCGCACCCAAGGCACGTTGGGTTTGATGTCTGGCACTAAACCGCCATCGGTTGAAACGCTCTGATCGTAAATAGCGCGCCCGATGCTCTCCACTTTTCCCTGCAAGCGAGTGCCATTACTGTAGAGTACGATTTGCGCGTCGGCGCCGGGCTGAATGTGACGCAGTTTGGTCTCTTCGAAATAGCCCATCACATAATAGGAGTGGCTATCCACCAGGGCGAACAACGGTGTTCCGGCGGTGGCGTAGTTGCCGGGACGCAGCGTCAGGTTGCTGATCCAACCGTCGGTGGGCGCGGTAAGCGTGGTTTGTTGCAGATTCCAGCGCGCCTGATCCAGACTCGCCTGTGCCGCTTTAGCCGTTGCTGCGGCGGCGTTTGCTGTCAGTCGTGCGGCATCCATATCTTCTGCTGAGATCACATTACGTGGCAGGCTGGCACGACGATTGGCTTCGTGTTGGGCTTTGGCCAAATCGGATTGCGCCTTCGCCAGTTGAGCATCCGCATTATCCAGCGCAATTTGCCAGGGCACGGGATCGATCTTTAAAAGGATGTCCCCTTTATGCACAAACTGGTTGTCATGCACCTTGAGATCAATGATGCGGCCCGATACTTCCGGTGTGATATCCACCAGCTCAGCGCGCACTTTGCCATCACGTGTCCACGGTGACTGCATGTAGTAGTTCCACATCCACCAGCCGGCAATCAGGGCCAGGGCAAACACCACCAGTGTTGAAAAGTATTTAAAAGGGTTGAATTTCATGGTGATTTATCCGAGGCTCAGTATCCACAGTGCGCCAGTGACGCACAGAACAAACAGGGAAAGATCCATTAAGGTGGGATGCCAGATGTCGCCGGAGTACATCCAGCCGCGCAGCAACGGGTGAATCAGTAACCAGAAAAAGAAACCCAGCAGCACAGCTTTAAACAGCGGCGGAAAGAACAGCGAGGCACCAAATACCAGGTCGGTAAGCGGAGCGGTGGCGGAAAGTGCGGTAATGGACACGTGTCTTCATCCTTCATTGTCCCAGGTTCTCTCTCAAACTAGCGTAGAAGAGAGCGTGCCGTCTGGCCTGAGATTTGTAATTTGTCCTGTAAACTCGCAGAATAGTGTAAAATCTGGCTTGATAGCTAGCAAGCTAATTATAAGGAGATGAAATGGATACGCCCCTCGGTACAGACCTGTCTCGGCTGGTACGCATCTGGCGTGCCTTGATTGACCAGCGTTTGAAGCCGCTTGAGTTGACACAAACGCATTGGGTGACGTTACACAATATTCATCAACTTCCGCCAGAGCAGTCGCAGATCCAGCTGGCCAAAGCCATTGGTATTGAACAACCTTCGCTGGTGCGTACGCTGGATCAGTTGGAAGAGAAGGGACTCATCACGCGTGCCACCTGTGCTAACGACCGTCGTGCCAAACGCATTAAGTTGACGAAGCAGGCCGAGCCGATTATCGAGCAGGTTGAAAATGTGATTGATGCGACCCGCGATGACATCCTTTCGGGCATCAGCCTCGAAGAGATTAATCAAATGGTCACGCTGATTGCTCGACTGGAAAAAAACATTCTCGAGTTCCAAAACCGCGAGAAATAAAAAACCGACGCGCTGGCGTCGGTTTTTTTTATCTGTTCGCTTAGCGTGGTGAAACGGTGACCTGGCTACCGTTTGACGCCATCACGACGCGCTGACCCACAGAGTAGCGGGTTGCGGCTTGCTTCTGCACCACCATGATGGTGTTGCCATCGTCTTTACGGATCTCCAGTTCAACACCGTCAGACTTGTTGACCGCACCCTGCACGCCCTGGCCTGCTACGCCGCCAAGTACCGCACCGCCTGCTGTGGCCAGGCTGCGACCGGTGCCACCACCAATGGTGTTACCGAGGAAACCACCCAGCACCGCACCACCAATCGCGCCAATCACGTTATTTTCATCGCCACCCTGGATTTTAACCGGGCGAACCGACACCAGAGTACCGTATGAGACACTTTGTACTTGTTTGGCTTCATTGGCGCTATACACATCACCGGAAAGGGTGTCATTGCTGACACAACCTGCCAGCGTCAGGCCGGTCAGTGCCACGGCTACAAAACGCTTAATCATCAGAAAGCTCCTTAATGCAAAAAAACGCCATGTTCTCGTCCTCTACAGCAAGAGTATAAGACAGAAAGCTGGCAATTGACTCTATGTCCAAATAATACGCGGCTGAGGCGAAGGATAGACCATTGCCCCTCAACAAAAATTCAATTTCGTGCTGAAAATATTTTATCGCTGAAATGCCGTGTGCGGTGCGGTTGAAAAGCGGAATTTTATCATAGAATTAGCCGCTGATATTTGCCAGGCTAAACAGAATCGAATTGAAGACTCGCGCGTGAGTAAGGAACCGCTATGAAATCAGGACGCTATATTGGTGTGATGTCCGGCACCAGCCTCGACGGTGTCGATGTGGTACTGGCGGTGATTGATAATCATATGGTCGCGCAGCAGGCCAGCTATTGTCACCCGATGCCGCAGGAGATTCGGCAACAGGTGCTGGCAATCTGTCAGGGGCAATCGCTGACGCTGTCGCAACTCGGCCAACTGGATACACGGCTGGGCAAGCTATTTGCCGAAGCGGTGTTAACGCTAATGCAGCAGCAATCGCTGGAAGCCAGCGACATCATGGCAATAGGTTGTCATGGTCAGACCGTGTGGCATGAGCCGCAGAGCGACACCCCGAATACGCTACAGATTGGGGACAGCAATCAAATCGCCGCCGCCACGGGAATTACCGTGGTGGCCGATTTTCGTCGTCGCGACATGGCCTTAGGCGGACAAGGCGCGCCACTGGTTCCCGCGTTCCATCAGGCGCTGCTGATGGACAGCGTTGAACGGCGCATGGTGCTCAACATTGGCGGTATTGCCAATCTGTCATTATTGATCCCCGGTCAGCCTGTGCGTGGCTTTGATACCGGGCCTGGCAATATGTTGATTGATGCCTGGATTTGGCGTCATAAGGGCGTGCCCTATGATAAGGATGCTAGCTGGGCGCGCAGTGGTCAGGTGGTGCCTGCACTGCTGGAGGAAATGCTCAACGACCCCTGGTTCGCGCTGCCACCACCGAAAAGTACCGGTCGTGAATACTTCAATCTCGGCTGGGTTGAACGTCAATTACAGCGTTTCCCGGCGCTGGCACCGCAGGATGTGCAGGCCACACTCAGCGAACTCACCGCATTGACCATTGCTCAACAAGTTCAGCTCAATGATGGCTGCGATCGCCTGCTGGTGTGTGGTGGCGGCAGTCGCAACCCATTGCTGATGGCGCGGCTGGCGGCCCATTTGCCGGGTACAGAAGTGGGGACGACGGATGACGCCGGGATCAGTGGTGATGATATGGAAGCGTTGGCCTTCGCCTGGCTGGCGTTTCGCACCTTGTCCGGTTTGCCAGGCAATTTGCCTGCCGTCACCGGTGCACGGGAAATGAGTGTATTGGGCGCCATTTATCCGGCGAATGCCAGATTGACACATTAAGGAGTGAAAGATGAAAAAAATCGTTATTCTGTTGAGCTGTGTCGTCGCGATGAGTGGCTGCGGCATGATGCACAAAGAGCAGCCGACACCACAGACATTGCGCTATCAGTGCGGCACGTTACCGTTAACGGTGACACTGGACAATCCGAAGCAGCAGGTGAGCTTTATTCTGGATGGTAAACCGCTCACCTTAACCCAAACCGTATCAGCTTCCGGCGCGCGCTACAGCGACGGCACTTATGTCTTCTGGTCGAAAGGCAATGGCGCTTTTGTTGAGCGTAATGACAAAATCGTGATTAATGACTGTGAATTGCAAAATGCGGATACGTCCGCCCAGTAACGAAGAGAATCAGCATGAGCGACAGTGACAGCTTGCAAAACATTGCCCATTTGCGCCGTGAGTACACTCGCGGCGGGCTTAGACGTAACGATCTGCCAGACAATCCGCTGGCGTTGTTTGAACACTGGCTCAAGCAGGCGTGCGATGCCCAATTGCCCGATCCTACAGCAATGACCGTCGCCACCGTTGACAGCAGCGGCCAGCCTTATCAGCGTATTGTGTTGCTGAAGCATTACGATGAACAAGGCATGGTGTTTTACACCAATCTGGGCAGCCGCAAAGCGCTGCAGTTGGCGGACAATCCGCGCATCTCGCTGCATTTCCCATGGCACTTTCTTGAACGCCAGGTGATGGTATTAGGGGAAGTGGAAAAACTGTCGCCACTGGAAGTGCTGAAATACTTTAGCAGCCGCCCACGGGATAGCCAGATCGGTGCCTGGGTGTCGAAGCAATCAAGCCGTATTTCGGCGCGTGGTGTGCTGGAAGGCAAGTTCCTTGAACTTAAGCAAAAATTCCAGCAAGGCGAAGTGCCTTTACCCAGTTTCTGGGGCGGATATCGCGTCAAATTCCATACCGTGGAGTTCTGGCAGGGCGGCGAACATCGCCTGCATGACCGCTTCCTCTACCAACGTGAAGGCAACGGCTGGACGATTGACCGTTTAGCGCCGTAAAACTGCGTTTTACCCCCTTTCAACGCTGGCGCAGTTGGCGTCAGCGCTTTATGCTATAGCCCTCATTTTTTTCGTATCCGCATCTCAGCGGAAAGCTGTGTACCAGCCTAGGTGCAGTCTGATCAATTTGGAGTCAGTGATGACCAGCAGTAACCTGATACAACAATTGCAAGAAAGGGGCTTAGTCGCCCAGGTAACGGACGAGGAAGCGTTAGCAGAGCGACTGGCGCAAGGGCCAATTGCACTCTATTGCGGCTTCGATCCGACCGCTGATAGCTTGCATTTGGGCCATCTGGTGCCGCTGCTCTGCCTGAAACGTTTTCAGGACGCCGGACACAAGCCGGTCGCGCTGGTGGGTGGTGCCACCGGTCTGATTGGCGATCCCAGCTTTAAAGCAGCAGAACGTAAACTTAACACCGCGGATACCGTGGGCGAATGGGTTGAGAAGATCCGCAACCAGGTGGCGCCTTTCCTCAGCTTCGACTGCGGTGATAATAGTGCTATCGCAGCGAACAACTACGACTGGTTTGGCGGCATGAACGTGCTGACTTTCCTGCGTGACATCGGTAAGCACTTCTCGGTGAACCAGATGATCAACCGCGAAGCGGTGAAGCAGCGTCTGAACCGTGAAGATCAGGGTATTTCTTACACCGAGTTCTCCTACAACCTGCTGCAGGGTTACGACTTTGCGGAACTGAACAAGCGTCACGATGTGGTGCTGCAGATTGGCGGTTCTGACCAGTGGGGCAACATCACGTCAGGTATCGATCTGACGCGCCGTCTGCATCAGCAGCAGGCGTGGGGCTTGACCGTTCCGCTGATCACCAAATCCGATGGCACCAAATTCGGTAAAACCGAAGGTGGCGCAGTGTGGCTCGATGCGAAGAAAACCAGCCCATACAAGTTCTACCAGTTCTGGATTAACACTGCTGACTCAGACGTGTATCGCTTCCTGAAGTTCTTCACCTTTATGAGCATTGAAGAGATCAATGCGCTGGAAGAAGAAGACAAGAACAGCGGTAAAGCGCCACGCGCCCAATACGTGCTGGCAGAGCAGGTAACACGTCTGGTGCACGGCGAAGCGGGTCTGACGGCGGCAAAACGTATTACCGACAGCCTGTTCTCAGGCAGCCTGACCGAGATGACCGAAGCGGACTTCGAGCAGTTAGCGCAGGACGGTATGCCAGTGATTAACCTGAAAGCGGAAGACGATCTGCAGCAGGCGCTGGTGGCGGCTGAACTGGTACCTTCGCGCGGTCAGGCGCGTACCATGATCGGTTCCAACGCCGTTTCTCTCAACGGTGAAAAACAATCTGACGCCGAGTATCGTTTCAGCGACAGCGACAAACTGTTTGGTCGCTTCACGCTGTTGCGTCGCGGTAAAAAACACTACTGCCTGATTAACTGGCAGTAAGGTTCGAGGGCCGGTTTCCGGCCCTTTTTTATGGCAAGGCAGTACAGGGCAATAATGAAAAATATCCTCGCAATCCAGTCTCATGTGGTTTACGGCCACGCCGGTAACAGCGCCGCCGAATTCCCCATGCGCCGTATGGGCGCAAACGTTTGGCCGTTAAACACCGTACAGTTCTCTAATCACACGCAATACGGTCACTGGACCGGCACCGTGATGCCAGCGACCCATTTGACCGACATCGTCAAAGGCATTGCGGCGATTGACCGTCTGAAGACCTGTGATGCGGTGCTGAGCGGCTATTTAGGGTCTGCTGAGCAGGGCGAGCAGATTCTGGAGATCGTGCGTCAGGTGAAAGCCGCTAACCCCAACGCCTGGTTCTTCTGCGATCCGGTGATGGGCCACCCTGAAAAGGGCTGCATTGTGGCGCCTGGCGTCGCGGAGTTTCATTGCAAGATGGCGATGCCAGCCAGCGATATCATCGCGCCGAACCTGCTGGAGCTGGAAATGCTCAGCGGCCACGAAGTGGCGAATATTGAGCAGGCGGTAGTGGCGGCACGCGCGTTAGTGGCGCAGGGACCGAAAGTGGTGCTGGTGAAACATCTGGCGCGTGCCGGACGTCGCAGCGATCGCTTTGAGATGCTGCTGGTCACCGCTGACGAGTGCTGGCATATCAGCCGTCCGCTGGTGGATTTCGGGGTTCGTCAGCCGGTGGGCGTGGGCGATCTCACCAGTGGTTTGCTGCTGGTCGATCTGCTGCACGGTAAATCGTTACAGGACGCACTGAAACACGTTACCGCTGCAGTGTATGAAGTGATGCTGAAAACTCACGAGATGGGCGAGTACGAGTTGCAACTGGTGGCAGCGCAGGACGCGATTGCGCAACCGACTCAGCACTTTGCTGCTGAGAAGCTGTAACGGCTGCGAAATCTGCAGGCGACCACCCGGTGGCCTGCAGACACGATGCAAAACAGGCGCACAGGGTGCGCCTGAATCGGCTTAAACCAAACCTTCCGCTTTCAATGCTGCCTGCACCGCAGGGCGCTCCGCCACGCGATCAAACCAGGCTTCAAGCGCCGTTAACCCGCTCAAATCTAGCTTGATGGCTTTTGCCCAACGCGTGACCACAAACAGGTAGACATCGGCCACGGTGAAACGCAGTCCCATCAGCCACTGCTTATCCTGCAGCGCTTCATTCACCGCCTGATATTTTTTCTCTAGCTGCGCCCGCACAATCGCTTTGTACTCTTCCGGCGTGTCCGGACGGAACAGCGGCGAGAAGGTTTTATGCAGTTCACTGCTGACAAAGCTCAACCATTCAAGGGTGTGGTAGCGCGTCAGGCTGCCGGTCGGTGCCAGTAAATTGCGATCCGGCTTCAGATCCGCCAGATACTGCACAATGGCAACGCCTTCGGTTAACAAGCTGCCGTCATCAAACTGCAGCGCAGGAACCTGTCCGTTGGGGTTAATCTGCCAGTAATCTTCTCCCTGCTCGGTGACCTTTTTCTGCAGATCGACATTGACCTGGGTAAAGTCCAGCCCGCATTCACGCGCAACAATATGCGGTGACAACGAACAGGCACCGGGCTTGCAATAGAGTTTCATCATGGCTTCTCCTGGAAGTGTGGTTGTGATCGAATTAGCATAAATCTGCGAAAATTTTTTACCAGTGACCGCGATCAGGAATTACGGTCCGCTTTAAACTTTTCCTGCGTAAAACAAGGTAGCGCAGGCAATTGTTCCAGCGCATAGTCCCAGAACTGCCGCACCTTAGGCGTCATGTTTTTAACCCGCTGTGTGACCAGTTGTACCGGCAAGGGGACAGGCTCCCACTCGGGTAATAAACGGATCAGTTTGCCATCACGAATATCATCCAGCACCTGGTACGACAGCAAACGTCCAATCCCCTGACCGCCACGCAGCGTTTCCAGCTGGCTTTCAATATCGTTTACGCGCAGACGAGGCAAAATGCGCACGCGTAAATCCTGGGCAAAGCGCCATTCACGTGTGTGACGCAAACTGGTGATCACCGTATGTTGCTGCAGCTCTGCCGGATGGGCGGGAGCACCTGCAAGCCGAAGACATTCCGGGCTCGCCACCAACGTCGAACGCACGCTGCCTACTTTGCGTGCCACCATTGAAGAATCCTGTAATTCGCCAATGCGCAGCGCGATATCCAACCCGTTCTCAATTAAATCCTGATAGCTGTCACTCAGCACCACTTCGATTTGCATCTCGGGATGTTGCTGTAAGAATGCATTAACCAGCGGCATGATATGGCGGCGGCCGAAAGGCACGGGTGCGGTGATGCGCAGCAGCCCCTGCAGGCCACTGTGATGCGCGCTATCGAGCGCGTGCTGATAATCACCTAATATTTGCTGAGCCCGTTCGAACAGCTGCCAGCCCGCTTCTGTGGGCGCCAGTTGACGAGTGGTGCGTTCAATCAGGGTCGTGCCCAACCGGGACTCGAGGGCATTCAATGTGCGGGTAATAACGGGAGGGGAGCGCTGTAAAAAACGTGCAGCACTGGCCAGGCTGCCTTGCTGAATCACCGCAACAAATACCTGAAGTTCTTCAAATTTATCCATGATGATTCCAGCACGTTTAACAGGAAGCCGTCATCATGCGGGGAAGTGGATAAAAAGCGAAGCTTTGGCAGCAGGAAACGTTAAAGCGGTGGAAAGAAATGAGTAATAGGAAATAAAAATGCCGGGCGTTTGCCCGGCTTATTCACATCACCTGCATTACTGATTGGCGTTAGCGCTTTTCAGTTCAGGCTGTGAAGCATCACTCTGCGTCATACGGTTCAGCAGTGGCGCGGTGATCAACATCAGGATAGCGATCACACCGGTTGCAATACCAATCTGCTGGAACACATGGCTGTAAACTTCCAGTGAAGCATGCGGATCGGTCACATCATTCGGTACGGCCATCAGATTCGCCACTTTACCGGCAATCATTGCAGCACCCGCCGTGGTCAGGAACCAGGAACCCATGATGAAGCCCATCAGACGCTGTGGGACTAACTGTGCCACCATAGCCAGGCCAAGACCGGAAATCATCAGTTCGCCCACACTCTGCAGTGCATAGCTGATGATCAACCAGTTCACAGACACAATACCGGCATCATTAGCGAACCTGGCACCAAATGGCAGCACCAGGAATGCAGCAGAGCACAGCACCATACCAATCGCGAACTTGTGTGGCATAGGCAGTTTGTCGCCCAGCTTGTTGTAAACCGCTGCCAGAATCGGGCTGGCCAGCATGATCCAGAAAGGGTTCAGTGCCTGGAACTGTTCTGGTTCGAAGGTAATGCCCAGAATGGCATGCTCAACGTTACGAATAGCAAAGAAGTTCAGTGAGGTTGGCATCTGCATGTAGAGCACGAAGAACACAATCGCTTCGAGCATCAGCAGGAAGGCGACAATCATTTTACGGCGTGCTGCACCCTGCAGGGCAAAGGCTTCTTTCGCGAACACCAGCACGATGCCGACGGCAATCACGCCCAGTGCCATACGCGCAATGCTTTGGTGATGCAACAACCAGGCGGCAATGGCAACCAGCGCCACCACACCTACCAGCGTCATCAGCAATTTGCTGACATTCAGTGGCGCAAAGTCCGGTTTAGAACCGTAGTTTTTCACCAGGCGCTGGCAGAACAGGAAGTTCAGTAAGGTAATCACCAGACCCACCACGGAGAGCGAGAACGCTGCGCCCCAGCCGTAATGTGCAGCCAACCACGGTGTCAGCATCATCGAGAACAGAGAACCGATGTTGATCGACATATAGAACATGGTGAACGCACCGTCGATGCGCGGATCATCTTTCTCGTAGCAGGTAGACAGCAGAGAAGAGGGGTTGGCTTTAAATAAGCCACTACCCACGGCGATAGTTGCCATGCCGACGTACACCATCGCAGTGTCATGGCCTGAGAAGGCGATCAGCGCATAGCCGAGCGCCAGCACGATCACGCCGAGCACAATCACGCGTTTGGTACCCAATACTTTATCGCCCAGCCAGCCGCCAATCGCGACCATGCCGTAAACCAGGGCGCTGAACGAGGTGAACAGGGTAATGGAGTCCGCTTCGGACATGCCCAGCTGTTTCACCAGGTAAACGGCCATGATGGCTTGCAGACCGTAGTAGCCGAAACGCTCCCACAGTTCGATGGAGAAGATCAGATAAAACGCTTTCGGTTGCTTGAACGCGTTGAGGCTTACTGCCTCGTCAGTGTGTTTGTTTGCAGTTGACACGTGTACCTCAGTTTATACATAGCCTGTTTTACGACAGGAATTAAGTCTGCGTCGGGCTGAGTAATCCCGCGCAACATTGTTATTAGAAAGGAAAAACGGCGCCTAATTTGGCTGAATCAGGCCAACAGGGCAAGCATTTTTTGCACGCTGAAATACTTGTAACAGGTAGAGTTAATGCCGTTATAAGAAGTTGTAAATCAGTGTTAAATATTGCTGTGTGGCATTATATCAGAATAATCGTGCTAACTGGAGATCCTTAGGATCATTTTCCTGATATAAACCGCTTAAGGTGTATTTTACAGAACATAACGCTATAGATGATAATTTATACCAATATAAAGACCGTGAATGTACATTTACCAAGCACAATTGCTTGATAGTTGAGCGTAATAGGCTGACTAAAGTTTCCAAATGGCTAATTTGTTGATCCTGCGCACAAAATTACGAATTAATTAAAACCGTAAAAGAAGTAAACGATTGCGTGGTCAACATCCGTCGAGTTAATCACCACAAAGAGGAATGTTTAGCCGTATAAACAGCAGGCTATAACCAAAATGCGCGCAAACGAAAGTGAGTGATATCGCGCTGAAATGCGCTTAGACAGGTCGAGATGTTTGCTGTAACCTCGTTTTTTCCCTAAAAGGACGTAGCCATTACGCAGTCAGTTCGTGTCGCCCTTGTTGGCGATTTCCGTGCCAATGCTGTTGCACATCAAGCCATTCCTCCTGCTGTACAGTTTGCCGCAAAATCCCTCTCGCTCGACGTTACCGCCGACTGGATCGCCACTCCCGACATCCATCAACACAACTGGAACGATTACGATGCCATTTGGGTCGTGCCAGGCAGCCCGTATCTCAACGACGAAGCTGTGTTTGCAACGATCCGCTGGGCGCGTGAAAACCACAAACCGTTCCTCGGTTCGTGTGGCGGTTTCCAGTATGCGGTGGTAGAGTACGCCCGCAATGTGCTGGGTTGGGAAGATGCCGGGCATGCGGAAACCGATGAAAGTGGGCGCTGGGTGATTGCGCCGCTGGCCTGTTCGCTGGTGGAACAGCGTGGCACGGTGACTTTCGAAGCGGGTTCAAAGATTGCACAAGCTTACGGCGCGCTGGAAAGTGATGAAGGGTATCACTGTAATTTCGGCGTGAACCCGGAATTCAGTGACGCGCTGGCAACCAATAATCTTAAGATCACCTCATGGGATTTGGATCGGGACGTACGCGGTGTTGAACTGACCGATCATCCGTTCTTTGTCGCGACGCTGTTCCAGTCAGAACGGGCGGCGCTGCAAAATCGGCTATCCCCGCTGGTGGTCGCCTGGCTGCAGGCTGCGGCTAAATAATTGATTGAACAGAGAGGCTGCTTCGCCTCTCTTTACTCGTCCAGACACAGCAGGGGTTTACGCGCACGACCCGACTGGTGATAACTTTCGATTGCCGCGCGCCACTCTTTCAATGGGAAAATTTCCACCTCACCACACTCGCTGTCGCGCAGCAACGGCCAGATCTTTGAGAAAAGCTGTTGCCACGGTGCCGCGCCAATATCGCCCAAGGTGTGCCGCACATGAAACCAGTGCAGTGCTGGACGGGCGGCATTCACTTTTACCGGCGCGTCGCTTAATACCCCGTAAGCCACAAAGTGCGCGTGCTCAGGTAGCGTTCGCCAGATCAACTGCCCCACATCGCCGCCGACCGCATCAAACACGATATCGGTTTGCGCACTCACTGCTTCAATCGCGTCCCGCGCAGTCTCCTGCAACGCACTCAGGCCGAGGGCGTGCAACTTTTCTGCATGTGCTGACGAGCGATACACCATCACCACGCGTCGTGCACCGCGCAGCTTAGCCCACTGGGCCAGCAACAGTGCGCAGGCGGAACCACCGGCAGTGATCAGGACATTTTTACCGCTGACCGGCCATTGCTGCAGCATCAGCAAAGCGGCTAGCGGATTGATATAGGCGCGCGCAGCCAGCGTACTTTTAATATCCTCTGGTACCGGAATAGCGAGCTGTGGATCGATATCCACATAATGTTGCCAGCAGCCCACGCCACGCAGTGGTAACACGCGTTGCCCCACTAAATGTGAGTAAGCAGAGGGCGCGGAGATCACGGTGCCCACGCCTTCGTAACCAGCGACCTGTGGCGGCGCGACACGGTGACGATAAGCACCGGTAATCGGGATCAGATCAGACGCGTTCACTGGCGCATAGTGCATTTGCACGCGCAGCAGGCCAGCGGAACAAGGGGCTAAAGAGGAGGATTCCAGCGTCAGTACATCAACAGGATCGCCAAACTGCCGATACCAGAGCGCGAGATTGCGATCCGTTATCGGCATGGACTCAGACTTCGGTTTTGGCGTCAAACTCACACAAATCTTCGATCAGGCAGGAGCCACAGCGCGGTTTACGTGCCACGCAGGTATAGCGGCCGTGCAAGATTAACCAATGGTGGCAATCGACTTTAAAGGCAGATGGCACCACTTTAATCAGTTTATCTTCGACTTCTTCGACGTTCTTGCCGGGCGCGAAGCGGGTGCGATTGCTGACGCGGAAGATATGCGTATCAACGGCAATGGTCGGCCAGCCAAAGGCGGTATTCAGCACCACATTGGCGGTCTTGCGTCCGACGCCGGGCAGGGCTTCTAATGCCGCACGGTCCTCCGGAACTTCACCACCGTGCTGCTCGATGAGAATGCGGCAGGTTTTAATCACATTCTCTGCCTTGCTGTTAAACAGGCCGATGGTCTTGATGAACTCTTTCACGCCATCAACACCCAAAGCCAAAATGGCGGCGGGGGTGTTTGCCACCGGATACATCTTCGCCGTGGCTTTATTCACGCTGACATCCGTGGCCTGCGCGGACAGCAGCACCGCAATCAGCAGTTCAAACGGCGAACTGAAGTACAGCTCCGTGGTGGGATGCGGATTGTCATCACGCAGGCGCGTGAGAATTTGCAGTCGCTTTTCCTTGTTCACACGGCCTTCCCGGTTTCACCTTGTGGCGCGGCTTCAGGTTCAACAGCGCGCAGGGCGGCTCGTTGCTTCATTTTCTGATCGATCAGATATTTACCGGCCAGCAGCATGCCTAAGCCAATAAAAGCTCCAGGCGGCAGCATCGCCAGCAACATCGGTGAATCGAAATGGAACACTTCAATGCGCAGCGCTTTGGCCCAGGGGCCCAGCAGTTGGTCAGCACCGTTAAACAGGGTGCCGCTACCGATCAATTCACGAATCGAACCTAGCGTCACCATCGCGCAGGTCGCGCCCATGCCAATGGCAAAACCATCCAGCGCCGACAGCGGAATACTGCTCTTAGAAGCCACCGCTTCCGCACGACCCACCACAATACAGTTGGTCACGATCAGGGGAATGAAGATACCCAGTGACTGATACAGCCCGTAAGCGTAAGCATTGATCAGCATCTGCACGCAGCTCACTACCGAAGCGATGATCATGACGTAAATAGGGATACGGATTTCCGCCGGCACCCAACGACGCGAGGCGGAGATAGCGCTGTTGGTGATGGTTAACACCAGCGTGGTGGCCAGGCCAAGTCCGAGGGCGTTAGTGGCGGTTGAGGTCACGGCCAGCAGCGGGCACAAGCCCAGCAGTTGCACCAAGGCGGAGTTGTTCTTCCACAGGCCGCCAACCAGCAGGGATTTTGCTTCACTCATGGTGCATCTCCACATTCGGGCAGCGAAGAGAGCTTCGCTGGCAACGTTTCAATCAGTAATGCGGTACGTTTAGTGGCATTCACCACTGCGCGCGGGGTAATGGTCGCGCCGGTAAATTGATCAAATTCACCACCGTCTTTTTTCACCGCAAAGTTCTTGTCGTCGGCACCGTGCACCACTTTGCCGTTAAAGCTGTTGATCCAGTCGGAAATGCGCAGTTCAATCTTGTCGCCCAGTCCAGGCGTTTCATGGTGTTCCACTACCCGGACACCTAATACTTTGCCGTGAAAATCGGCACCGACCAGCATCTGAATCGCACCAGAATAGCCGTCTGGCGCGGTAGTCTCAAGAGCCGCCGCGACGGGTTTATCACCTTTACGCGCCAGATAGAGATGATGCGGCTGGTTATTGCCTAATGCCGCTGCATCCGTCACCAGGAAACACTCTTGCTGAATGTAGTTGTCATACATCTCGGTGGGCACCACCTGATCGAGCAGGTTTTTTTGCTGAAGTGCCGTTTGATGTTCCACCGTCGGCTTGGTGACATAGTTCACCACCGCAGTGACGCCGGTGGTGATCACTGCAAACGCCGCCAGCGTCACGGCATTTTTACGAATAGCATCGAACATCATTAATCCTTGCGATGGCCGTAAACGCGCGGCTGGGTGTAGTAATCAATCAGCGGCACGCAAATGTTCGCCAACAGAACCGCGAAGGCCACACCGTCCGGATATCCGCCAAAGCTGCGAATCAGCCACACCAGCAAACCAATCAGTGCTCCATAAACCAGGCGACCACGGTTAGTGGTCGAGGCGGTGACCGGATCGGTGGCGATAAAGAATGCGCCGAGCATGGTCGCGCCGGAGAACAAATGAATCAGCGGCGAGTTCAGCGATTCCGGTGAAAACAACCAGCCAAGGGTGGCGCAGAAGGCCAGCGACACGAGGAAACTGACGGGTATGTGCCAGCGAATGGCATTTTTTGCCAGCAGCAGCATACCGCCCAGCAGGTAACCGAGGTTGATCCACTGCCAGCCTAATCCCGCCAGCACGCCGGTATAAATCGGCTCAGACAGTAACTGCTCAGCACTGTGCCCGGCCCGCAAGCCGGTTTTAAAGGTATCCAGCGGCGTGGCCTGGCTGATGCCATCCACCCCGAGCTGCAACTGCTGCATGGTTTCACCGGCCAGCGTGTGATTGGTGAAGATCATGCTGAGGGAATCCAGCAGGCCGGGTTTGATTGCCTGCAATGTATCCGGCGGCAACCAGCTGGTCATCTGCACCGGGAAGGAGATCAGTAAGACCACATAACCGACCATCGCTGGGTTGAAGGGGTTTTGACCCAGGCCGCCATACAGTTGTTTCGCGATAACAATGGCAAACATGGTACCAATGACCACCAGCCACCAGGGCGCCAGCGGCGGCAGACTGATGCCGAGCAGCAGCGCGGTGAGCAGGGCGGAGTTATCTGAGAGAGTCGGAACCACTGGTGTTTTGCGCAGACGCAAAATGGCGCCTTCGGTGATCCACGCAGTGGCGGTGGCGAGCAATACCTGAATCAGAAAACCCACGCCAAAGAAATACCACTGCGCGGCCATACCCGGCAGCGCAGCCAGTACCACCAGCAGCATGATGTTGCCGGTGCTGCGGCGGTTGTGGGTATAAGGGGAACTTGCGATACGAAAAGCCATTTAATCCTCAGTCGTCGAAGGCTGCTGCTGCGCTTTACGCGCTTTGGCACGGGCGACCGCGGCGGCAATGGCCGCTTTACGTGGGTCGGCGGAGTCAGGAGAGGCAGCAGCCTCCACTTCAGAAGATGATTCAGGTGCGGCTTCAACAGACCCAGAAGCTTGCTCGGCAGCCGCCGCAGCTTTCTTCGCTTTAGCGCGCGCAATGGCCGCTTCCACCGCAGCTTTGCGCGGATCGACTTCAGCGGCAGGTGCTGCATCAGAAGGCTCAGGTGCGTGTGGTTCGTCAGCAGGTTCAGAAATCTGCTCAGCCGCCGCAGCCGCAGCCGCTTTCTTCGCCTTAGCTCGAGTAATGGCGGCCTCAACCGCTGCTTTACGCGGATCAACTTCAGCGGCAGGTGCTGCGTCAGCAAGCTCAGACACTTGTTCACCAGAAGCCGCCGCAGCTTTCTTCGCTTTAGCGCGCGCAATGGCGGCTTCAACCGCCGCTTTACGCGGATCAACTTCTGCAGCCGGGGCTGCATCAGCAGATGCAGGCGCTTGTTCGCCAGCCGCAGCGGCTTTCTTGGCTTTAGCACGGGCAATAGCGGCTTCAACCGCGGCTTTGCGAGGATCGACCTCAGCGGCAGGAGTGACATCAGCAGGTTCAGGCGCTTGTTCACCAGCCGCCGCAGCGGCTTTCTTAGCTTTAGCGCGCGCAATGGCGGCTTCAACCGCCGCTTTACGCGGATCAACTTCAGCGACCGGGGCTGCATCAGCAGTTTCAGGATTTTGTTCGCTAGCCGCCGCAGCGTCTTTCTTCGCTTTGGCGCGCGCAATGGCGGCTTCAACCGCAGCTTTACGTGGATCAGCCTCAGCGGCGGGTGCAACACCAGCAGCTTCAGACGGTTGTTCGCCAACCGCCACACCAGACTTCTTCGCCTTAGCACGTGCAATGGCCGCTTCCACCGCGGCTTTACGCGGATCGCCAGACTGGCGACTCAGCGCCTGCGTTTCAGACTGTTTTTCCGCCTGCTGAGCTAACGCCTGGGCATGGCGAGCCTCACGTTCGGCAGTTTCCTGTTCCGGTGTTTTGGCGGCACGCGCCTTAACGCGAGCAATCGCCGCGTCACGTTCACCCTGATCGCTACGTGCCACACGCTGTTTAGCTTCTTCATGACGCGCTTCACGCGCCAGTTTTTCCCGCTCTAAACGCGCCTGACGCGCTTCAAAGCGCGCTTTAGCTTCGGCGGTACGCTTCGCTTCGAGATCGATAGCGCGCAGCTCTGCCTTCTCCTGGCGATAATATTGCACCAGCGGAATATTACTTGGGCAGACGTACGCACAGGCACCGCACTCAATGCAGTCATCGATATTGTGAGCGCGCGCCTTCTCATGATCGCCGCCCTGGCTGTACCAGAACAGCTGCTGAGGCAGCAGTTTCGCCGGGCAGGCATCCGCACAGGCACTGCAACGAATACAAGACTGTTCTTCTTCGTTATTGCCCATTTCACTGGCAGAAGGTGCCAGAATGCAGTTGGAGATTTTAACCAGCGGCACATTCAGTGACGGCAGCGTAAAACCCATTAGCGGGCCGCCCATGATCACCATCTGACGCGAACCCGGTGCGAAACCCACATGATGTAACAGATGGCTAACTGGCGTACCCAGGCGTCCCCAAACGTTACGCGGCTGCGCAATGGCTTCGCCGGTCAGGGTAACGACGCGTTCGGTAATTGGCTCGCCATCGATAATGGCGCGTTTTACCGCCCAGGCCGTACCGACGTTTTGCATCAGCACGCCAATATCGGTCGAACGACCGCCGTGCGGCACTTCAACGCCAGTAAGAATCTGGGTCAGTTGTTTAGCACCGCCAGAAGGGTATTTGGTGGGGATGACACGCAGTTGCAACTCGCGGTCACCACCCAAAGCCTGCTTCAGCGCTGCAATCGCTTCGGGTTTGTTATCTTCGATGCCAATCAGCACACGCTCAGCCTGCAATACCCAGGCGAGGATACGACAACCTTCCAGCACTTCAGCCGCGCAGTCCTGCATCAGACGATCATCGGCGGTGATGTAAGGTTCGCACTCTGCGGCATTGATAATCAGGGTTTTGACGCCGCGCAATCCGCCACGTAGCTTGGTGGCGGTCGGGAAGCCTGCCCCCCCCAAACCGGCGACGCCTGCCTCATGGATGCGTTTGACGACATCTTCACGAGTAAGCGAACGGAAGTCAGGTTGCGGATCGAGCGTGGTCCAGCGATCTTCACCATCGGCGCGCAGGAAAATGCACAGTTCGGAAAGACCCGAAGGGTGCGCGGTCATATGTGGCGCAATCGCTTCGATGGTGCCGGAGGTCGGTGCGTGCACCGGCAGCATGCGACCGCTGCCAAACGTCAGCGGCTGACCACGCAAGACGTGATCGCCCGGTGAGACGCAAATCTCGCCTTCATGGCCGATATGCTGTTTTAACGGAATGATGAATTGTTCAGGCAGCGGTAACTGGCTTAACGGCGTGCCGTTAGACTGTGTTTTCATTTCCGGCGGATGAATGCCGCCCTGAAAATCCCACAGCTTCTCTTTGCGGAATAGTTTTAACAAATTAAGCATGAGTTTCTACCGGGATCACCCGTACAGGAATGGTTTCGAGATCCCATTTCCAGTTGGCCGTGGTCGTGGCAACCGGACGCATTTCAATACAGTCGGTCGGGCAGGGAGCAACACACAAATCACAGCCGGTACAGACATCGCTCAGCACGGTATGCATGGCACGGGTAGCACCGACAATCGCATCTACCGGGCAAGCCTGAATACATTTAGTGCAGCCGATGCAGTTGGCTTCATCAATCCAGGCCACGGTGCGGATCGGTTCCTGCACTTCCTCACCGCCATCCAGCGGTTGCGGTTCAACGTTGAGCAGCGCGGCCAGCTTGAGCATGGTTTGCTCGCCACCGGGAGCGCATTTATTAATGGCTTCGCCGTTATTACCCACGGCATCGGCGTACGGGCGGCAGCCGGGATAACCACATTGGCCGCATTGACTTTGCGGCAGAATACTGTCGATCTGTTCAACGATCGGATCTTCTTCTACCTCGAATCGACGCGAGGCGTAACCGAGCAGGGCGCCAAAAACCAGGCCCAGCGCAGCAATAGCCACAATAGCAATCCAAATCGCGGTCATTAGAATTTCACCAACCCGGTAAAGCCCATAAAGGCCAGCGCCATCAAACCTGCGGTGACCAATGCAATCGAGTTGCCCTTAAACGGCGCGGGGACATTGGCTAACACCAGGCGTTCACGCATACCAGCGAACAGCACCATCACCAGGGAGAAGCCAAGCGAGGCACTGAAGCCATAGACCGCAGCCTGCATAAAGGTATGGTTGAGATTGACGCTCAGCAAAGGGACACCCAGCACCGCACAGTTAGTGGTAATCAGCGGCAGAAAAATGCCCAGCAGTCGATAGAGTGACGGACTGGTTTTGCGCACCACCATTTCGGTGAATTGCACCACCACGGCGATCACCAGGATATACGCCAGGGTTCGCAGGTACACCAGATCGAGCGGCACCAAAATCAGATGGTTCACCAGCCAGGCGCAAATCGACGCCAGGGTGATCACGAAAGTGGTGGCGAGTCCCATACCAATGGCCGTTTCAAATTTTTTTGACACGCCCATAAAGGGGCATAGGCCGAGAAACTTCACTAACACGAAGTTATTCACCAGCACGGTGCCAATAAAGAGAAGTAAGTAATCGGTCATTTTTTAACCTGGGAAGCCGAAAGGCGTCTATTATCCGGAATTGAGAGGTGCATCTCAACCTCTACACAAAATCTGTGGATGTTGAGAGCACGCAGAATTAAATTCCTGACGAAACTCGCGCCGTTATGGCTGGATAAACGTCTCTTTCACACGTTGAGAACGTTTGAAGTAGGGCACAAAGACCGCCGCCGCCAGCAGTGACAACAACAGCGTTTGAATGGCTTTGTTATCCGCCACCGGGGTGAACGCGAACGTTTTCAACGCCAGTAACACCGTCATCAGCAACCACAGGATGTAATGACGCGGTAGACGGCGCGAACGTTTACAGAACATCCAGCAAACCCAGATACTGTAGACCCAAACCACGCCTGCGGTGAGCAGGGAAATCGCCCATTGCGTGAACAATTGGCTGGCATGAGTGAACAACGTGGTACGCAATTCTGTATCAAACAACGGGCTCAGATACATGGCCACCACCAGTGCACTGGTCAGCATCGTCATAATCAACCAGGCTAGCGGCAACAACAGCCAGCCAGCAATACGCGGCGGGTTTACCGATTCGGTCATCTTGCGGATCCTGTAGCGAAATTAAGAAGGCGTTGTATGTCCAAACGGGGCACGCCCGACATGGACAACGCAATAGTGCAGAAAAAGGCGGGGAAAACCCATTACATTACGTAGCGCCAGACTGATTTCGGCACGCGGCCCATATCATAAAGGCGGCCGCCGGAAACAAGTTCAGCACGACGATGATCGGCAGCGCGATACATATTGATGATGTCATTGTCATCGGTCAGCGAATAATTAAGATGGTCGTAGAGTTTTTCCAGACTATCGAGATTATTCACTTTGCGGAATTTCAGCAGGTAATCTAGCGCAGTCATGATTGCCATTTAAAAATAAAGTGCTCGGAAGTGCCCAAGTATAGGGAGCACTCTGACAGAGTCCATACGCCAGCGTTAAAAAAATTCAAAAATCAGACAACGTGAGCTAATTCGCTCATCAAAAGACATTTTTTCTTCATTTTGCCGTTTTAAACGCGCATTTCCAGACGGGATTAAGACAAATTCAACCCTGACAGACGGCATAATGTGAAAAAAGCTCACACCCTTAACGCAAATGAAAGTTGTCATTTTTTATCAGGCTTAGTGCACTGACTTTCATTCATATAAGACATTTATTAGGGCGATTTATGTCGAACTGTTAAGCAATGGCATCTACACGCTTTGAAACTGTAAATCATGTAGTGTGCGAATAATCACAAAACTGATCATTGCTTGTGCCCGCAGTCGATAACCATTCTTTACGCAGCGTCTGTAATCGCTTCCAGTAGCCACCATCCTAACCGATTCTGTTTATTACATTTATTTAACCGACACTGAAATAAATATCAGGCAAATTGTCCATATGGCTGGTATGACTTCTTATATGCATAATTTCGTAACTCCTTTAATTCATTCTATTTTGTGAGGCATGTCGCGCTTGTTTTCTCGCTTTTGCGCCAGGCTTAATCTGCGTTTTGTACCCCTACAGCACACTCCCTTCAGAGGAATGAAATTATGTGGAAACGTTTACTCTTAACCGCCATGGTCAGTTCAGCACTCAGTACGTCTGTACTTGCCGCTGATATGACGGTGGGCTTCTCACAGGTTGGTTCGGAGTCTGGCTGGCGTTCAGCAGAAACCAACGTGGCGAAAAGCGAAGCGCAAAAGCGCGGTATCACGTTGAAAATCGCCGATGGTCAGCAGAAGCAGGAAAACCAAATCAAAGCGGTGCGCTCGTTTATCGCGCAGGGCGTTGACGCCATCTTCATCGCCCCGGTAGTACAAACCGGTTGGGAACCGGTGCTGGAAGAAGCCAAAGACGCCAAAATCCCGGTGTTCCTGTTAGACCGCGCTATCGTGGTGAAAGATAAGTCGCTGTACATGGCGGTGGTGACCGCAGACAACGTGCTGGAAGGCAAGTTGATCGGTGACTGGCTGGTGAAAACGGTCGGCGATAAGAAGTGTAATGTGGTTGAGTTACAAGGCACCGTGGGTGCCAGCGTAGCCATCGACCGCAAAAAAGGCTTCGCCGAAGCCATCGCGGGCCACAACAACATCAAAGTGATCCGCTCGCAGTCCGGCGACTTTACCCGTAGTAAAGGTAAAGAGGTGATGGAGAGCTTTATCAAAGCGGAAAACAACGGCAAGAACATCTGCATGGTGTATGCGCACAACGATGATATGGCGATCGGCGCCATTCAGGCCATTAAAGAAGCGGGTCTGAAGCCAGGCAAAGATATTTTGACCGGTTCTATCGACGGCGTACCGGATATCTATAAAGCGATGCTGGCGGGTGAGGCCAATGCCAACGTCGAGCTGACGCCAAACATGGCGGGTCCGGCATTCGATGCACTGGAGAAATTCAAAAAAGACGGCACGATGCCACCAAAAATCATCAAAACCGAATCGAAACTGTATCTGCCAGACTCAGCGCAGGCACAGCTCGACACCAAAAAAGGCATGGGTTACTGATCCCCGCAACCGCCCTTCGGGGCGGTTTTTCATGACGTAAGGCGAGGTAGAACCTGATGAGCACCGCAGATGCATCCGCACTCCTGACTCTAAACGGTATCAGCAAAGGTTTCCCCGGCGTGAAAGCGCTGGATAATGTGTCATTCAGCATTCGCAAAGGCGAGATCATGGCGCTGCTGGGCGAAAACGGCGCCGGGAAATCCACGTTAATTAAAGTGCTGACCGGCGTGTACACCCGTGATGCAGGCACCATCACCCTGAATGGCACTGCCATTTCACCGCACAATACCGCCGATGCACAGCAAATGGGCATCGGCACGGTCTATCAGGAGGTGAACCTCCTGCCGAATATGTCGGTGGCAGACAATCTCTACATCGGCCGTGAGCCGCGCCGCTTTGGCATGATCGACCGCAAGCGTATGGTGCGCGATGCCGATGCACTGATGCGCAACTACGGTTTTGCGCTCGACGTGACGCGTCCCCTGGGCCATTACTCGGTGGCGATGCAGCAAATCATTGCGATTTGCCGCGCCGTGGATCTCTCCGCACAGGTGTTAATCCTCGATGAACCCACCGCCAGCCTCGATGCCAGCGAAGTGGAAATGCTATTCACCCTGATGGCGCAACTGAAAGCCAAAGGGATGAGCCTGATTTTTGTGACTCATTTTCTCGACCAGGTGTACCGCATCACCGATCGTATTACCGTTTTGCGCAATGGCCAGTTTATAGCCACGCGTGATACGGCATCGCTGCCGCAAATCGAATTGATCAAACTGATGCTGGGGCGCGAGTTACTGGAAACTGCCTTGCAGCGTCAGGGCAGCACGCTGAAAAGCAACCAACCGGTGGTGTCATTCAAAGACTACGGCAAGAAGGGCACCATTGAGCCTTTCGACCTGGAGGTGCGTCCGGGAGAAGTGGTGGGCTTAGCGGGATTACTGGGATCGGGGCGCACGGAAACCGCCGAAGTGCTGTTTGGTATCCGTCGTGCGGATCGGGGTACTGCCACCATCAAAGGCAAAGTGCAGCACATCCGGACACCGGCCAAAGCCTCCCATCTGGGCATGGGGTTCTGCCCGGAAGATCGTAAAACCGACGGTATTATCGGCGCTGCATCGGTGCGCGAGAATATTATTCTGGCGCTACAGGCCCAACGCGGCTGGCTGCGACCGATTAAACGGCGTGAGCAGCAGGCCATCGCCGATCGCTTTATCAAAAGCCTGGGAATTCGCACGCCACATGCCGATCAGCCGGTGGAATTACTCTCCGGCGGTAATCAGCAGAAGGTGCTGCTGTCACGCTGGCTGGTGACGAAGCCGCAATTCTTAATTCTCGACGAACCGACGCGCGGCATTGACGTCGGTGCACATGCCGAGATCATTCGTTTGATTGAAACCCTGTGCGCCGATGGACTGGCGTTACTGGTTATCTCCTCTGAACTCGAAGAGCTGGTGGGCTATGCCGACCGCGTGTTGATCATGCGTGATTTGAAGCAGGTGGCTGAAATCCCGCTGGAGCAGCTGTCGGTGGCGTCGATCGTCAATGCCATCGCCGATGGAGGAGCACAACATGCTTGAATCCCCTATGACACATCCAAAACCTGAACGGCGTAAGCCGAAGTTACCGCCAGGCATGCCGCAAATCGTCGCGCTGATTCTGGTGCTGTTGGTGGATAGCCTGGTCGCCAACAATTTTTTTGCCGTGCATATTCAGGACGGCCGCCTGTTCGGCAGCCCGATTGATATCCTCAACCGCGCTGCACCCGTCGCCTTACTGGCGGTCGGTATGACGCTGGTGATTGCCACTGGCGGGATTGATTTGTCGGTCGGCGCGGTGATGGCGATTGCGGGGGCGACGGCGGCCACCCTGACCGTTGCGGGACACAGCCTGAGTTTTATTATTCTCGCCACACTCGGCACCGGTCTGGCCTGTGGCTTGTGGAACGGCGTGCTGGTCGCCCTCCTGAAGATTCAGCCGTTTGTGGCCACGTTGATTTTGATGGTGGCCGGGCGCGGTATCGCTCAGCTGATTACCCAGGGTCAGATTGTGACCTTTAACAGCGACAGCCTCGGCTGGTTTGGCAGCGGCTCGCTGTGGATGCTGCCGGTTCCGGTGTGGATAACGCTACTGGTGGCACTGTTAGTGTGGCTGCTGACGCGCAAAACCGCGCTGGGCCTGTTTATCGAAGCGGTGGGGATTAACCTGCGCGCCGCACGTAATGCTGGTGTTAATGGCTGGTTAGTAGTGATGTCCACTTATGCCATTAGCGGCGTGTGTGCGGCAGTCGCGGGCCTGATCGTGGCAGCCGATATACGTGGCGCCGATGCTAACAACGCCGGTCTATGGCTGGAGTTGGATGCCATTCTCGCCGTGGTGATTGGCGGTGCATCGTTGATGGGCGGGCGTTTTAATCTGGTGTTGTCGCTGGTTGGCGCGCTGATTATTCAGTCGATGAACACCGGTATTTTGCTGTCTGGCTTCCCGCCGGAGCTGAATCAGGTGGTGAAAGCGGTGGTGGTGATGTGTGTGCTGTTGCTGCAATCGCCGCGCTTTATCGCCATGCTGAAAGGGAGACGTCCAAAATGATTAAACGCCATCTGCCATTGATGATTACGCTGCTGGTGTTTGTCGCCGGTTATCTGTTCTGCCTGAGTCAGTTCCCTGGTTTTGCCTCGACTCGTGTGATCTGCAATATCCTGACCGATAACGCGTTTCTCGGCATTATCGCCGTGGGCATGACATTTGTGATTTTGTCAGGCGGTATCGATCTGTCAGTGGGGGCCGTTATCGCCTTTAGCGGTGTATTTTTGGCGAAAATTATCGGTGATTATCACGTCGATCCGATTCTTGCCTTCGCGATTGTGCTGGCGATGGGAGCACTGTTTGGCGCCATGATGGGCTGGCTTATCGATGCGCTGAAGATCCCGGCCTTTATTATTACCCTGGCGGGGATGTTTTTCCTGCGCGGCTGTAGCTATCTGGTGTCGGAGAATTCGATTCCCATTGATCATCCGCTGTATTCCACACTGTCTAGCCTGGCGTGGAAGATCCCCGGCGGCGGGCGCCTTAGTTTGCTGGCAGTGATTATGCTGCCGGTGGCGATTGGTGGGATCATCCTCGCGCATCGCACGCGTTTTGGTAATCAGGTGTATGCGATTGGCGGCAATCTGACATCAGCGCAGTTGATGGGCGTTTCGACGCGCGCCACCACCATCAAGATATATATGCTTTCCACCACCCTGGCGACACTGGCGGGGATTGTGTTCTCGATCTATACCTCAGCAGGCTACGCCCTGGCAGGGTTGGGCGTGGAATTGGACGCGATTGCCTCTGTGGTTATTGGCGGCACCTTGTTGTCCGGTGGCGTGGGCACGGTGCTCGGCACGTTGTTTGGGGTGTTGATCCAGGGGCTGATTCAGACATGGATTAACTTCGATGGCACCCTGAGTTCGTGGTGGACGAAGATCGCCATCGGTATTCTGTTGTTCGCGTTTATCGCACTGCAGCGCCTGCTGACCGTGATGTGGGATCGTCAGAAGAATGCGCCGGTTAAGCGTTTAACTTCGTAATCGTGAGTGGGATGTTCAAGAGGTGCGCAAATTGGCGCACCTTTTTTGTTTTGGGTCGCCGATTCGAGAATGTTGGAGGCTTGGTGCTCAGAATTGTGGATATTGGGGGGGATTGCAGGGGGTGGTGCTCATATTTTGAATGCAACGAACCTGCATAAAGGAGACAAAGGTGGGCGTTGCTATGCTGCCTGGATCGCAGGTTTTAGCCACAAAAAAGCCGCGACTCAACGCGGCTTCAACAGGTCATAACACGATCAGCGCGCTAACCGGTAATACGCCTCGTTCCAGCGCAATGCATCTTTGAACGCCGGCAAACGCGTATCCTCATCGATTACCAGCACCTCGATGCCGTTCAGCTCGCCGTACAGGTACATATCATCCAAATCCAGTGCCTGACTAAACACCGTATGGTGTGCGCCGCCGGCAAGAATCCATGCCTCGGAAGCGGTAGCCAGTGAGGGCTGGGCACGCCACAAGGCACGCGCGACCGGCAATTTCGGGAGCGGTTTCGGCTGCTCAATCGCATCCACCACATTCACCAGCAAACGGAAACGATCGCCCATATCAATCACACTGGCATTCACCGCGCGACCGGCTGGCGTGGAGAAAATCATGCGCGCCGGATCGGCTTTGCCACCAATGCCGAGGAACTGAACATCAATCAACGGCTTCGCCTCTTTGGCAATCGATGGGCACACTTCCAGCATATGTGAACCCAGCACCAAATCATTGCCCGGTGAGAAGTGATAGGTGTAATCCTCCATAAATGAAGTACCGCCCGCACGATTCCCGGCTTGCACCTTCAAAATATGCAGCAGCGCAGCGGTCTTCCAGTCACCTTCACCGGCAAAACCATAACCCTGGCCCATCAAACGTTGAACGGCCAAGCCTGGCAACTGCGTCATGCCGTGCAGAGTCTGGAAATTAGTGGTAAAGGCTTTGCAGCCCTCATCATCGAGGAAACGCTTCAAACCTAATTCAATGCGCGCCGCATCCAGCACGTTCTGACGCTTCTCGCCATTCACGGCGGCAGCCTCGCTGAACAAATACTGGCTCTCGTATTCATCGATCAGCGCATGCACATCGCCATCGCTGACGCTGTTCACCACCTCAACGAGATCGCCGACGCCCCAACCGTTGACCGAATAACCAAACTGAATCTGTGCCGCCACCTTATCGCCTTCGGTCACCGCCACTTCGCGCATATTGTCGCCAAAGCGCGCCACTTTCAGCTGCTGACTGGCCTGCTTCGCTAGTGCCGCATTGATCCAGCGTCCGATGCGTTGCTGGCTGGTCTTATCCTGCCAGTGGCCAGTCACCACGCTGTGCTGCAGGCCCATACGCGCGCCGATAAAGCCAAACTCACGGCCGCCGTGCGCGGTCTGGTTCAGGTTCATAAAGTCCATATCCATACTGTCCCACGGAATTTCTGCGTTGAACTGGGTATGGAATTGCAGCAGCGGCTTATTCAGGATGCTCAGTCCACCAATCCACATCTTGGCCGGTGAGAAGGTGTGTAACCAGGTCATGATGCCGACACAACTATTGTCGTGATTGGCCTCGCGGCACAGCGCCAGCGCTTCATCCGGTGATTTCACCAGCGGCTTCAACACCAGTGGCACCGGCAGCGTGCCCGCCTGATTCAATCCGTCCATCACCTGGCGTGCGTGATGTTCAACCTGGCGCAAGGTTTCCGCTCCGTAGAGATGCTGCGTTCCAATCACAAACCAAACGTTCTGTTCCATTTCTCGCTCCTTTACTTAGCGGATGTGGCGCGGGCGGCATACTGAGGTTCAGCGGCCTGGCACCAGTTTTGATAGCGTTGATAAAGTTGTTGATAGCCCGCCACGCGCAGACTGTTGGGCTGCAAGGTCACGGCGATCGGACTCGCCATCACCTGCTGTGCGGCAGGCACATCGGCATACACGTTTGCGGCGACGGCGGCAAAAATGGCAGCACCCAGCGCGCAGCACTCGTCAGAAGCCACGATATCCAGCGGACGGTTCATCACGTCGCAACAGGCTTGCATAATGGCGGGGGACTTCCGTGCGATACCGCCGAGCGTCAGAATGCTCTCCACCGGAATCTGCTGCTTCTCGAAACACTCCATAATGGCGCGGGCACCAAACGCCGTGGCGGCCACCAGACCACCAAATAACGCAGGCGCGTCGGTGCCAAGATTCAAATCGGTGATCACGCCTTTCAGGCGCTGATTGGCATCCGGTGTGCGACGCCCGTTGAACCAATCGAGCACCACGGGCAGATGATCAAGCTGGGGATCGGCGGCCCAGGCTTCAGTTAGGGAACGGATTAAATCCTGCTGCATTTCGGCGAGTTGCGGCTGCAACTCAGGATGGCGCGCCACCGCCTGCTGCAGCGGCCAGCCCAGCAAGCGGCTAAACCAGGCGTAGATATCACCAAACGCCGATTGACCCGCTTCGCAGCCGATGGCGCCCGGTACCACGCTGCCATCGACCTGGCCGCAAATGCCTTTAATGGCGCGATCGCCGACTTTCTCGCTGTCGGCAATTAAAATGTCGCAGGTTGAGGTGCCAATCACTTTCACCAGCGTATAAGGCTGCGCGCCCGCACCGACCGCGCCCATATGACAGTCGAAGGCCCCACCGGACAAAATTACCTGCTCAGACAATCCCAAACGCTGCGCCCATTCGCTGGAAAGCGTGCCCACCGGTACATCAGCAGTGAAGGTGTCGGTAAACAATGGAGAATCCAGCTGCTCAACCAACATCGGATCGAGTGCACGGAAAAAATCTGCGGGCGGTAAACCCTGCCATTCAGGATGCCACAGCGATTTATGCCCGGCGGCGCAGCGTCCGCGCCGCAGCTGCGTCGGGGCAGTGCGACCGCTCAACAGTGCCGGTACCCAATCGCAGAGTTCCACCCAAGACACTGCCGCATCACGCACTGCTGCATCCTGGCGTGACACGTGCAGAATCTTGGCCCAGAACCACTCCGACGAATACACGCCGCCGATATAGCGGGTGTAATCGGTGAAATGACCGTTGCGGCACAGCTGATTAATCTCTTCCGCTTCTTCAATCGCGGTGTGATCTTTCCACAACACAAACATAGCGTTGGGGTTGGTGGCGAATTCCGGGCGCAAGGCTAACACGTTGCCGTCACGGTCAATCGGTGCAGGGGTTGAACCCGTTGAATCCACGCCTATCCCCACCACGGCAGCGCGTTGTTCGGGAGTTAACGCTTGCACCACCGCGACCACCGCCTGCTCCAGCGCGTCGATATAGTCTTGAGGATGATGACGAAAACGGTTGGCATGTGCGTCACAGAATTCTCCCTTCGCCCAGCGTGGGTAGTTCACCACCGCCTTTTCCAGCTCTTTACCACTGTGGCAGTCCACGGCGAGGGCACGCACCGAGTCACTGCCAAAATCCAGCCCAATTGTTATGGCGCCAGCACCCATTGGGATTCTCCTGTGTGAGTTATCTGGCTCTATCCTGGAATGCGGGTGCATAAGCGGTTAGTCATCGCTGGCTGAGAATATGCACTTTTCTGTCATCGGAACCGTTCTGTGATCGGCAGCAAAAGTTAATGACTGGTTAATTTCGCTGAATATATGGAGGAATTAGTCATCGTTTTGGGATGTGATACCGCTCTACATTTTTCTTCGCCATTACCGCTACAACTAGCCCAGCGTTTGCACAGCCTTTGTACAACCTTTGAGCTAACGCGCTGATTTTGCGCTGTACCCAAACGTGAAATCCAATTGGTAGCGTTTACACCGATTCGTTATTAACAGCGATAAAACATCATTGTGCCGGAGAGCATCATGCATAAATTCACTAAAGCGCTGGCGGCGGTAGGTCTCGCCGCGGTTATGTCACAATCCGCTATCGCCGAGACCATGAAACTCGGTTTCCTCGTCAAACAACCGGAGGAACCCTGGTTCCAGACCGAATGGAAGTTCGCAGATAAGGCTGGCAAAGATCTTGGCTTTGACGTGATCAAAATTGCCGTGCCCGACGGTGAGAAAACCCTGAATGCCATTGATAGCCTGGCGGCGAGCGGGGCCAAAGGCTTCGTGATCTGCACACCGGACCCAAAGCTGGGTTCAGCCATCGTGGCGAAAGCGCGTAGCTATGGCCTGAAAGTGATTGCGGTTGATGACCAGTTTGTTACCGCCAAAGGCAAGCCAATGGACACCGTGCCGCTGGTGATGATGGCCGCAACCAAAATCGGTGAGCGCCAGGGCCAGGAACTCTACAAAGAGATGCAGAAACGCGGCTGGGATGCGAAAGAGACCGGCGTCATGGCGATTACCGCCAATGAGCTGGACACTGCGCGTCGTCGCACTGGCGGTTCGATGGACGCCCTAAAAGCCGCCGGATTCCCGGAGAAACAGATCTATCAGGTGCCGACCAAATCCAACGATATTCCGGGGGCATTTGATGCCGGTAACTCGCTGCTGGTGCAGCATCCAGAAGTAAAACACTGGCTGATTGTCGGCATGAATGACAACACCGTGCTGGGTGGCGTGCGCGCGACCGAAGGCCAGGGCTTTAAAGCGCCCGACGTGATTGGCATTGGCATCAACGGTGTGGACGCGGTGAGCGAGCTGTCTAAAGGCGCACCAACCGGCTTCTACGGTTCGCTGCTGCCCAGCCCGGATGTGCACGGTTATAAGAGCAGCCAGATGCTCTACAACTGGGTGACCAAAGGCGAAGAGCCCGCGAAATTCACCGAAGTCACCGATGTGGTGCTAATTACCCGCGACAACTTCAAAACTGAGTTGGCGAAGAAAGGGCTGATGTAAGTCGCCTGATTGATAAACGCAGCCTCCATCCCGGGTGTTGCAGCAGGTTGGCCATCGCGTTTGCGCCCGTTTCATTGATGGCTGGGGCAAAGCGCGAAGACAACACAGCAACGGCGCGAAAGATGGAGGCGAAGAGGAGTTTCCATGGAAACTGATCAAGCTTTTCTGTCCTTTCATGGCATCAGTAAAACCTTTCCTGGCGTGAAAGCGCTGCAGGATATCTCATTCCAGTGCCGCGCCGGGGAAGTGCACGCGCTGATGGGCGAAAACGGCGCGGGAAAGTCCACGCTGTTAAAGATTCTCAGCGGCAGTTATCAGCCGACTGAAGGTGAGATTCGCATCAAAGGTGAAGTGAAAAGCTTCAACAACACCGTGGATGCGCTGGATGCGGGCGTAGCGATCATCTATCAGGAACTGCATCTGGTGCCGGAGATGAGCGTGGCGGAGAACATCTATCTCGGCCAGCTGCCGCACAAACGTGGGTTGGTGAATCGCAAACTGCTGCGCTTCGAAGCGGATTTGCAGCTTAAAAATCTCGGCATGGATATCGATCCTGATATGCCGCTGAAATATCTGTCGCTCGGCCAGTGGCAAATGGTTGAGATCGCCAAAGCGCTGGCGCGCAATGCGCGCATTATCGCTTTTGATGAGCCGACCAGTTCACTTTCAGCGCGTGAAATCGAGCATCTGTTCCGCGTCATTCGTCAGCTGCGCGATCAGGGCCGTACCGTGCTGTATGTATCGCACCGCATGGAGGAGATCTTTGCCCTGAGCGATGCCATCACCGTGTTCAAAGATGGTCGCTACGTGCGCACCTTCACTGATATGCCGAATACGCATCATGACGATCTGGTGCAGGCGATGGTGGGGCGTAACCTCGGTGATATCTACGGTTATGCGCCGCGCGCCTTAGGCAAAGTGCGTTTGCAGCTCGATCAGGTCGAAGCCAAGGGCGTGCGTATGCCGATTTCGCTCACGGTACGAGCCGGTGAAATCGTCGGCCTGTTTGGTCTGGTAGGTGCGGGGCGCAGCGAATTGATGAAAGGGCTGTTTGGCGCCACCAAACTGCGCGGCGGCAGCGTGTCGCTGGATGGCAAAAAGCTCAACATCCGTCAGCCGATCGATGCGATCCGCGCGGGCATCATGCTGTGCCCGGAGGATCGTAAATCCGAAGGGATTATTCCGGTGCACTCGGTGCGCGACAACATCAATATCAGCGCGCGCCGCCATAACCTCACGGCGGGTTGTCTGATTAAACCCGGCTGGGAGGCGAAAAACGCCGATCTTCACATCCGCTCATTGAATATCAAAACGCCGGGCCCGCAGCAGCTGATCATGAACCTGTCAGGCGGCAATCAGCAGAAGGCTATTCTGGGTCGCTGGTTGTCCGAAGAGATGAACGTGATTCTGCTGGATGAGCCGACGCGAGGTATTGATGTGGGTGCCAAGCATGAGATCTACAACCTGATATACCAACTGGCAAATAAAGGGATCGCGGTGCTGTTTGCCTCCAGCGATTTGCCCGAAGTGATGGGCCTGGCTGACCGCATCGTGGTGATGCGTGAAGGAGAAATTCCCGGAGAACTGCCACACGACGCGGCCACGGAGCAGCTGACGCTGAGCCTGGCGATGCCGAAAACCCCTCAAGCGGCCGCCGTGGCCTGATGTAAAGGAGAGCAACAATGGCTTCATCTACCACTTCCAACACGCCACCGGTGCAGCGTAACGGCCTGCAACTGGGGCGTATCTGGGATAACTTCGGCATGCTGGTGGTCTTCGCGCTGCTGTTTATCGTTTGCGCCATCTTCGTACCCAACTTTGGCACATTCATCAATATGAAAGGGCTGGGACTTGCCATGTCGATGTCCGGCATGGTGGCCTGCGGCATGCTGTTCTGCCTCGCGTCGGGCGATTTTGATCTTTCCGTCGCCTCGGTGATTGCCTGCGCAGGCGTGGTGACCGCCGTGGTGATCAACATGACGGAGAGTCTGTGGCTGGGCGTCGCGGCCGGTTTAGTGCTCGGCATGGCCACCGGATTTATCAATGGCTTCGTGATTGCCCGGCTGAAGATCAATGCGCTGATCACCACGCTGGCGACGATGCAGATAGTGCGTGGTCTGGCCTATATCTTCTCTGACGGTAAAGCAGTCGGCATCGAGGATGAACGCTTCTTCACCCTCGGTTATGCCAACTGGCTGGGTTTGCCAGCGCCGATCTGGCTCACCATCGCCACCATGATTGTGTTTGGTTTCGTGCTGAATAAAACCACCTTTGGCCGCAACACGCTGGCGATTGGCGGTAATGAAGAAGCGGCTCGCCTGGCCGGGGTGCCGGTAGTGCGTACCCGCATCATTATCTTCATTCTTTCGGGACTGGTTTCGGCAGCGGCGGGCATTATTCTGGCCTCGCGCATGACCAGTGGTCAGCCGATGACTTCACTCGGTTATGAATTGATCGTGATTTCAGCCTGTGTGCTGGGCGGCGTTTCGCTGAAAGGTGGCATCGGTAAGATCTCTTATGTGGTGGCGGGCGTGCTGATTCTGGGTACGGTTGAGAATGCGATGAATTTATTGAATATCTCGCCATTCTCACAGTATGTGGTGCGCGGTTTGATACTGTTAGCGGCGGTGATTTTTGACCGCTACAAACAGAAAAACAAAGCGGCCTGATTCCAGCCGTAAAAATGATGCAGGGCGGCCAGTGGGTCGCCCTTCTGGCGCGCGGCACTGCGCATTTACAGGTTACCGTGAGGCACTATGTATCATCGTGAACCCCCTGGTGAGCAGCAGAACCCACTGCTACCCGGCTATCCGTTCAATGCCTGGCTGGTGGCGGGCTTAACACCGATCAATGCCAACGATCAGCTGGACTTCTTTATCGACCGACCGCTCGGCATGAAGGGTTACATCCTTAATCTGACCATCAAAGGTCAGGGCCGCATTTTTGATGGCGAATCGGCGTTTGACTGCGAACCCGGTGACTTGCTGCTGTTCCAGCCTAAAACCCCGCACTACTATGGCCGTTCACCAGACAGCTCATGCTGGTTCCACCGCTGGGTCTATTTCCGTCCACGGGCATACTGGACGGACTGGTTGCAGTGGCAGGATGAGAGCCAGGGCGTGGGGCGGTTACGCTTGCCGGAAGCGCAACGTGCCGAGTTTGATCGTCTGTTTGCCAGCATTGAGCAAACCCACAATTCAGGCCGTCGCTTTGCCGAGGAACTGGCGATGAATCTGCTGGAGCGCTTGCTGCTGCGTGCGGTGGAAGAAGATCCGCGCAGTCATCAGCAAATCCGCGATCCGCGCGTGATTGAAGCTTGCCAATACGTCACCAACCATCTGGCAAGCGAAGTAAAAATCGAGGAAGTGGCGCGGCATGTGTGTCTTTCCCCGTCACGACTGGCGCATCTGTTTCGCGAACAGATGGGGATTAATCTGCTGCGCTGGCGCGAAGATCAGCGCGTCATCCGCGCCAAACTGTTACTGCAAACCACGCAGGAGCCCATTGCCTCGGTCGGGCGCGAAGTGGGTTATGACGATCAGCTCTATTTCTCTCGCGTGTTCCGCAAACGGGTCGGCGTCAGCCCCAGTGATTTCCGCCGTCGCAGTCAGGATGCGCACGATGCCCTGGTGGCGCAGGAAAGCTGGCAACCGGCACGGAGTGCTATCTCCTGAGTTTTCAGGTGATTCCGCCTTGTTGTTACTGGCTGATTCGTCTTAAATCAGTCTGGTAACGAACAAGAGGAATGAGAATGAGCGATAAATTACGTGTCGGCCTGATTGGCTACGGTTTTGCCAGCAAAACCTTTCATGCTCCTTTGATCGTCGGTACGCCAGGCGTTGAACTGGCAGCCGTCTCCAGCAGCGATGCCAGCAAGGTGCATGCAGATTGGCCCTCGGTGCAGGTGGTCTCTGATCCACAAGCCCTGCTGGATGACCCGACACTGCAACTGATTGTGATACCGACGCCAAATGATACTCACTTCCCGTTAGCCAAAGCGGCACTGAATGCCGGTAAACATGTGGTGGTGGATAAACCGTTTACCGTGACACTGTCACAAGCGCGTGAGCTGGATGCACTGGCCAAGGCCAAAGGGCTGCTGCTCTCCGTTTTCCATAATCGTCGTTGGGACAGTGACTTCCTGACGCTGAAAACTTTGCTGGCTGATGGCGCCTTAGGTGATGTGCGTTATCTCGAATCGCATTTTGATCGCTTCCGCCCTGAAGTTCGTCAGCGCTGGCGTGAGATGAAAGGCCCGGGCAGCGGTATCTGGTTTGATCTTGGACCGCATGTGTTGGACCAGGCGCTGCAATTATTTGGTCCGCCGGTGGCGATCAATGTGGATATGGCTGAACTGCGCCCGGGAGCGCAAACCACCGATTATTTCCACGCAGTACTGACTTATCCCACTCGTCGCGTGGTGTTACATGCCAGCATGTTGGTGGCGGCTGAATCTGCACGCTTTGTGGTGCACGGCACGCGGGGCAGCTATGTCAAATACGGCCTGGATCCGCAGGAAGATCGTCTGAAAGCGGGTGAACGTCCACCGCAGGAAGACTGGGGCTACGACATGCGCAACGGTACCCTGACGCTGGCAGAAGGCGATGTGATGGTGGAGAAAGAGCTGCTGACGCTACCAGGTAACTATCCGGCATACTACGCGGCAATTCGTGATGCGATTGCGGGCACCGGTGATAATCCGGTACAGGCTGAAGAGGCGATTCAGGTGATGGAGCTGATTGAACTCGGTTTACAGTCCGCTGAGAAGCGCCAGACGATGTCGCTGAAGTGATAAAATGAAAGCGCACCCTGCGGGAACCGATGCCATCAAAAGTCAGTTCACCCTGGTGCGGCTTGATTAAAAAGGTGCGCATCGCTGCGCACCTTTTTGCTTTTAAGGCGCGTTATCCCGCCACGCGCTGACGCAGTGCCGCTTTCTCTGCATCGCTGAGGAAGGCAATCGTCACACCATTTTCCTGCGCCTGGCGCATCTCTTCGGCAGTGAGTCCTGCCTGCGGCGCAGCGTGCTCATACTCATGCGCCAGCTCAATACCCTGAACTGCCGGATCATCGGTGTTGATGGTGGCGAGAATGCCGTGTTGCAGGAAGGCTTTCAGCGGATGAGTGGCCAGTGAAGCTACCGTGCTGGTCTGAATGTTCGAGGTCATGCAGGATTCGATACCAATGCGCTGCTCTGCCAGGAAATCCATCAGCGCGCGGTCTTCAATCGCTTTCACGCCATGGCCAATACGCTCCGCGCCGAGTTCGCGAATCGCCTGCCAGATGCTTTCCGGGCCAGCAGCTTCACCGGCGTGCACGGTAATACGGAAACCAGCATCACGCGCGCGATTGAAGTGGCTGAGGAACTCACTGCCCGGGAAGCCGAGCTCATCACCAGCCAGATCGACGGCGGTAATGCCATCGCGGTGTGCCAGCAAACCTTCCAGTTCGCGCAGGCAGGCTTCATCACCAAAGGTACGGCTCATAATGCCGATCAGGTTCACATCCACGCCATACTGTTTTACGCCAGCGCGCACGCCATCAATCACGGCTTCCACTACACCGGCAATCGGCAGGTTATGCGTCATCGCCATATATCCTGGTGAGAAACGCAGTTCCGCATAGTGAATACCGGCGCGTGCGGCATCTTCCACGTTTTCCAGCGCAATGCGGCGGCAGGCATCTAAATCGCCCAACACTTTCACGCCCCAATCCAGCTTCTGCAGGAAGCTCACCAGATCGGGTTCATTGGCCGTCACTTGCACATGCGGACGTAGATCGTCGAGCGAGTTGGCTGGCAGCGCGAGATTAAACTGGCGACCTAAATCAAGAATGGTTTGTGCGCGGATGTTGCCATCAAGGTGGCGGTGGATGTCGGTCAGGGGGAGTTTCAGGTCAATCATGTCGCACTCGCTAAAGTTTCATAAAGTGCAGAGCATTATAAAAACATCTTGCGCAACAGCGCCAGTGATTTGCGCAAGTCGTGAAATGGATGCTGAATTAATCAGCATCCGAGCGCATTTAATACGATTTTAAAGCCGCAATCAGGCGATCCAGCCCGTCATCCAGCTTGCTGCGTGGACAACCCGCGTTGAGGCGCAGATAACCGCGGCTGGCATCACCGTAAGTCGAACCCGGCATGATCGCCACCTTGTACTGATGAATCAGCTGCTGTTGCAGTGCCTGCTCATCAATACCGAGCGGAGTGAGATCAATCCATGCCAGATAGGTGGCGGCAGGGGGCTGCCAGCTCAGCGCAGGAAACGCGGCATTCAGTCGTTGCGCGATGTGCTGCATATTCGCCTGCAAATAATCGCGCAGTGCATCCAGCCAGGCTGAACCTTCACGATACGCGGCAATGGTCGCCGTGACGGCCATCACCGCCGGTGACGATAAACCATCCTGCTGCTTCAGTGCGTGGAACCACGCCTGGCGATCGGCATCATGCGGAATAATGCCCCACGCGCCGGTCAACGCCGGAATGTTGAAACTCTTTGATGCCGACGTGAATAACGCCCAGGGAGATTGCGCCACCTGGCTCCACGGGATGTGCTGTGCGTCGCCCAACACCATATCCATATGGATCTCATCGCTGATCACTTTCACATCGTGACGCGCACAGAGCGCGGCCATTTGCTGCAACTCCTCACGCTGCCACACTTTACCGGTAGGATTGTGCGGGCTGCACAGCAGCATCACTTTGCAATCGGGTCGCGCCAGCAGCGGTTCCAACTGCGCCATATCACACTGCCAGTCATTACCCTGGCGCTGTAGCGGCAGTTCCAGCACGCGGCGCTGATTACCGTTGATGGTGTGATAAAACGCATCGTAGGCGGGCGTATGAATCAGCACTTCATCGCCGGGTTTGGTCCAGTGGCGCAGCAATTGCGCCACCATGTAAATCACCGACGGGCCGTAAACCAGCGATTGCGCCTCAACCTCTGTGGCAAAACGATTCTTCATCCAGTGTTGAATGCCCGAGGTAAAGTCCTTGTGCTGCCAGCGGCTGTAGCCCAATACGCCATGGTTTAACCGCTGTTGCAGGGCCTCAATGATGTAGGGCGCCGTGGCAAAATCCATATCGGAGATGGTGAAGGGCAATAAGCCCTCCACACCAAAACGGTCCGCCACGAAATCCCACTGCGTGCACCAGCTGCCGTGGCGATCCACGGCCTGGTCGAAATCAAACCTCTGCATCATGACACCGTCGCGCTCATCAGGTGTGCCATTTCATCTTTCACCGACTGCACCTGCGGACCGATCACTACTTGCAAACTGGTTTGGTTGAGATGCACCACACCAATTGCGCCATTGGCTTTCAGTGCGGCATCGTTCACTTTGCTCATGTCCGCAATGGTAAGACGCAGGCGCGTCAGGCAGTTATCCAGCGAGGTGATATTTTCCACACCGCCCAGAGCCGCCAGAATCGCCGGGGTGTTGTAGCCTGATTTCCCCACGCCTGCGCGGCTGACCTGCTGTTCCACGCTGCTGGTTTCTGCTTCGCGACCCGGTGTTTTGATATTGAAGCGGGTAATAGCAAAACGGAAGATGGCGTAGTAGCCCACGAACCACACTGCCGCAATCACCGGCACCCAATACCATTTGGTAGAGAGGCCGTGCAGCACGCCGAACACGAAGAAGTCGATAACGTTGCCGTCGGTGTTACCGATGGTCACGCCGAGTATCGCCATCACGGTGAAGCCCAGCCCCGTCAACAGGGCGTGGATCAAATACAGTACCGGAGCCACGAACAGGAACAGGAATTCGATCGGTTCAGTAGTCCCGCCGACCACGCAAGCCACCACACCCGAAATCAGCAGCCCTTTAATTTTGTGACGATTTTCAGGACGTGCGCAGTGATAAATCGCCAGTGCGGCACCCGGCAAACCACCGAGGAAGGCCGGCATTTTGCCTTGCGACAGGAAACGCGTGGCGCTTTCCGCAAAGCCGTGGGTATCCGGGCAAGCCAGCTGCGCCTGGAAGATGGTGAGGGCACCGCTGACGCTCTTTCCACAGACGTCGAGCGTGCCGCCCGCATCGGTGAAGCGAATAATTGCCACCAGAATATGTTGCAGACCAAACGGCAGCAGCAGACGTTCGCCGGTGCCGAAGATCATCGGGCCAAATTCACCCGCACTGTTGATCATCCAGCCGAGGCCGGTGATGGCGCGCGCAAAGAATGGCCAAATCAGAGGCACCACCAAGCCGAGTAAGCCCATCACCACGGTGGTGACAATCGGCACAAAGCGCGTACCGCCGAAGAAGGCCAGCGCATCCGGCAGACGGATATTGTGGAAGCGTTCATGCAGCCAGAACACCACCACACCAACAATCACCGCGCCGAGAATACCGGTGTCGATCGACTGAATGCCAAGGATGTTTTGTACGTTGTTGGCTTTTAGCACCGCTGCGTCGGTGGTTGGCAGAATGCCATTGATATTGAGCCAGAAGTTCACGCTCAGGTTTAGCACTGCGTAGCCGACAAAACCGGCAAATGCAGCGACGCCTTTGTTCTCCCGCGCCATGCCCAGTGGAATCGCAATCGCGAACATCACCGGCAGATAACTGAAGGCAAATGAACCCAGCTTCGCCATCCAGATAAACAGATATTGCAGGAACGGCTGATCGAGCATCGGAATCAGCGTCAGCACATCGTGGCTGCTCAGTGAACTACCGATCCCGAGCAAAATGCCGCAGAACGACAGCAGGGCAACGGGCAACATAAAGGTTTTACCCAGACTCTGGAAAAATTCCCAAAGTGACATTTTGGGTCGGCTGGCGGACATAGTCTCTCCTGGTTAAAAAGCGGCAAATTATCAAAATGGTAAAGAATGATAAAACGTTTTACCAAGCAGTTTTGTGGCTATAGTCACAAAGCGTGACTAATCCCAGGCTTTATTTTTGCGTGAATCAGTGTAACGATTTACCTCTTTGTTTCTTCATCAGTTGTTGGAAACGGAACCGGATGTCACAGCCTAAAACCACTATTCACGATGTCGCGCAGGCGGCTGGCGTATCGGTATCGACAGTCTCTCTGGTGCTGTCCGGTAAAGGACGTATCTCTTCCGCCACGGCCGAGCGGGTTAATCAGGCGATTGAACAGTTGGGTTACGTACGTAACCGTTCAGCTTCCATCCTGCGTGGCGGTGAGAGTGGTGTCATAGGTTTGATTGTGCGCGATCTCAGCCAGCCGTTTTATGCGGCGATGACGTCGGGGCTGAGTGAAGTGCTGGAGCAGCAGGGAAAAGTGTTGGTTCTGACGCAAAGCGGACAACACGGGCAGCATCTGCAACGCTGCTTCGATTCCCTGGCCGCACAGGGCGCGGATGGCATTGTGTTGGGTGGTGCCGTTGCGCAGGCGGATACGCTGGTCGCGCAGGCGCATGAGCAACAGATTGCACTCATTTGCGCCGCGCGGGCCAGTAGCCTCGATAAGGTCGATTCCTTGCGTCCGGATAACAGCCAGGCGGCGCGCATCGCCACCGAATATCTGATCCGTCAGGGGCATCAGCGTATCGCGTGGGTCGGCGGATTGGGTTCTTCTCTAACGCGCGCGGAACGTATTGGCGGCTATTGTGCGACCCTGTTGCAATACGGTTTACCGTTTCGTCCAGACTGGATCATTGAGTGCGACGATCGGCAGCAGAGCGTATCGGCATTGACGCAGGACCTGCTGCATCACCATCCGCGCATCACCGCTATCATTGCCCATAACGCCAGTACCACGCTCGGCTGCTATTTTGGTGCGATCCACAGCGGACGCTCGCTGGGCGAAGATGCGGTGGACAGCTACTTCACGCAAAAGTTGGCGCTGGTCGGCTTTAATGACGATCCGCTACGCGAGTCGTATGACTCCTCGCTAACGTTTGTCAGTAGTGAAGCGCGTGATGTGGGAAGGCGAGCGGGGGAAAGGATGCTGCAACGACTGGCGAAACCGGATGCGGAAGTGCAAACGCTGATTGTGCCGCCGCAGTTGGTGCGGGGCGTTTAGCGGCGCGATAGCTCGCGCCGCGGGTATATCGCTGTTACTCAGGCATCCCTTCGCTGGTCTGCGCGCCCAGCATATAGCGTGACAGGAACTGCTCCAGTGACATCTTGTCGCCGTTCATAGTCACCTGACCGTTGCCATATTGCAGGCTGGTGGTGATGTTATCATCCTGCTGCTGCGTCAGACGGAACATCTGGCCCATTGCCGCCAGACCTTTCACCTGCTGATCCGCCAGCTTCTGCGCATCGTCGCTCTGATAACCTTCAGCCAGCCCCACATGACGCATCGCTTCGGTAGCCATTGGCATATTGATGTTCAGTTTGCCATCCAGGGTTTTCAGCACGCGATCCACTGCTGCGCCCAACGTCTGCGCTTCACCGGTGACGGTAGCGGGATCGTTAAAGCCGATGCTGAGGTTAAAGGTACTTTCCCCTTTATCGTTTTTCCAGCTCAGCGGCGCGATGCTGACGGTCGGTGAACCCTTCAGCAGCGTCGGCAGGTTATTCTTCAGGATGGTCTGCACGCTAGCCTGATAGCGGACGGGATCCTCGACTAAACCTGGCTGGTTCAGCAGTGCCTGCATCTGCGCGTTGTAGCTGTCCGAGAAGGTTTTCACCGCTTGCGCATCAAACTGCGCAAACTTCATCGCCAGCTTAGCTTCGCCGAACGGCTGCTTCTGCAGGCTGATGTTGCCGACGTTCATATTCAGATCGCCGCCGATTTTGCCATCTTTATTATCGAAGGAGGATTGGGTGTCCAGCTTCTGCAATGACAAACCTTCCTGACCGTTAATGCTGGCGTCGAGTTTATCCAGGCTGATGGACTGATCGCCCACGCGCACGCCTTCCGGGCTGAGATGGGTATCACCCTTCAGCTTCAGGCCATTAAGGGTAAACAGCACCGGCTGCTCAACCTGGTTTTTGCTGGTAACAGCGATGCTAGAGAAATCGCCATTCAGACTGACTTTATCGCCCTTGCTGTCGGCGCTGATTTCGAGGGTGCCGCCGTTGGTGGCAAGACGATCGCCGGTCTGCGCGTTGTTATAATCCACCGCCAGCAGATCCAGTGCGGTATCAGTGGCACCGCTGTACCCGACTCGGGTATCAGCGGTCATCAGCGATTTACCGTTGGTGAGTTCAAAAAGTTTCTTCACCGCATCGGTGTTTTCCAGCTCGGTATGCACCGAAGCCATGCTCGGAATCAGGCTGCCGCGCTTCAACTGCGCAAAGGGGAAGGGACCATGGTCGATGGTTTCGTTCAGCACGATGCTTTGACCCGGCTTCAGCAGCGGGTTGTCTTCCGTCTGTGAACTGGCCTGAATCACCAGCTTAGTTTTGCTGCTGAAGATGCCGCGCTGGTAATCCTGGTAGCTAAGCGTCAGGCGAGCGTTCGGTGCATAGGCATTAAGCTGGGTGTTGGCGTTCTGCAACATCTGATCCATATGGCTTTCCAGCTGCTTGCCGGTAAACCAGGCCGCGCCTGTCCAGATCACGCCGATCGCTACAATTACACCTACGGCAACCTTGGTCTTTTTCATCGCTGAGTCGTCCTTATCCTTGGGTCCGCACGCCGCTGCTTGGGGGCGGCGGTGAAGAAAAACGCCCGCAGGCGTTTTAAAGTAATAGTTTGAAAGAATAGCAGTTAATGCTGGTATCGTCAGCCGGATCAGCTGAGCGCGTTATAAACCCGCGCCAGGCGTCCTGTACCTGCGGCATTAACCGGGGATTCATTGGCGGCAACGAAGCATGATTCACCGGGCTTCAACAGCAGTTGCTCACCTGACTTCTCAATCACCGCCTGACCTTCGATACAGAACAGCAGCGCCGCACTCTGTTGCGCTAACGGCTGTGGTGTGGGGGAAAGAGCGTGGATGGCAAAGGCAAAATCGTCCACCGGAATTGGGAAGTTCAGCGTGTCGCCCACTTGCTGAGGCTGCGTCAACAGCGTGGCAGCCGGTTTGGCCTCAAACTTCAGGTTCGCCATCAACTCTGGAATATCGATGAATTTCGGTGTCAAACCCGCGCGCAGAACGTTATCGGAATTCGCCATGACTTCGAGTGCCACCCCTTTTAAATAGGCATGCGGCGTCTCGGCAAATAGAAACATGGCTTCGCCAGGCTGCAGGGTGATGACGTTCAGCAACAAGGGCGAGAACAAGCCGGTATCGTCCGGATAATCAGCCGCAATGCTTTTGATGGTCTGCCAGGGTTCGCCACTACGCGAGTTAAGTGCAGATTTCAGCACCGCCAACGCCAGTGATTTAGGCTCGTCTTTTAACGACAGCAGGGTGGAGAACAGTTTGGCGAGGCTTGCCTCATCAGGTTTTTCGAGGAAGTGAGCGATCTGCGGATGGGCACCGGCCACCGGCTCAAGCAGTGAGACGATTTCGTGCATCTCGCGGAAGCCGTTCATCGCCTGGAATGGGGTCAGGGCATACACCAGTTCCGGCTTGTGATTCGCGTCTTTATAGTTGCGCTCAGCAGCGCCAATCGGAATACCGGCGGCATTCTCGCGCGCAAATCCCTCTTCGGCTGCGGCTTTGCTTGGGTGAACCTGAATCGATAAGGCCTGATCGGCACACAGCACCTTAAACAAAAACGGCAACTCACCAAAACGCTGTGCGACGGCCGCGCCTAAGGCTGCGGTTTGGTCATCATTGATGACATCGCGCAGGGAACGTGTTTCACCTTTGATCTCAACGGTTGACGGGCTCTTCGGATGGGCGCCCATCCACAGTTCCGCCATCGGTAATCCTTGTGGGTTCTCAATGCCGTAAAGTTCGGTCAGCGCAGTTTTGCTGCCCCAAGCGTAATTTTGCAGCGAATTGTTCATTTTTTGCATCGTTTACCCTTAATAACCGTAAGTAAATAGGCTTATTAAAGCAGAAAGTGCCATACAAAATACATCAACAAGTGCAATAAACGCGATGGGCTCGCATAATGTTAATTTCTTGTGTGTGACAATCTTGCTCGCTCAACGGCGTCGCGGGAAGACGACCTGAGCGGAAACCTCTAATCTGAGCTAAGGAGACGTAGTCATGGCAGCGAATCGCATTGAAAAAGATTCAATGGGACCGATCGAAGTACCGGCAGATAAGTTGTGGGGGGCACAAACCCAGCGTTCGCTGGAGCATTTCCGTATCTCAACCGAGAAGATGCCCGTTGCACTGGTGCATGCTTTGGCGTTGACCAAACGCGCTGCAGCACAGGTGAACCGCGATCTCGGCCTGCTTCCGGCTGAGCGTGCAGAAGCGATTCTGAAAGCGGCTGACGAAGTGCTGGCTGATAAACACAGTGAAGAGTTTCCGCTGGCCATCTGGCAGACCGGTTCCGGTACCCAGACCAACATGAACATGAACGAAGTGCTGGCCAACCGCGCCAGTGAAATTCTCGGCGGCGAGCGTGGCATGTCGCGTTTGGTGCACCCAAACGACGACGTCAATAAGAGCCAAAGCTCCAACGATGTGTTCCCCACCGCCATGCACGTGGCCGCGGTCATCGCCGTGCGGGAGCAGCTGATTCCGCAGATTCATGTGCTGAAAAAGACCCTGAGCGAGAAGTCTGAAGCCTTTAAAGACATCGTGAAGATTGGTCGTACCCACCTGCAAGATGCCACGCCATTGACGCTGGGCCAGGAAATTTCTGGCTGGGTGGCAATGCTGGAACATAACCTCAAGCACATCGAACACAGCATTCCACACGTGGCCGAACTGGCACTGGGTGGCACCGCCGTAGGCACCGGTTTAAACACCCATCCCGAGTATGCGTTGCGCGTGGCGAAAGCGCTGGCCGATCTGACACAGCAACCGTTTGTGACTGCGCCGAATAAATTTGAAGCGCTGGCAACCTGTGATGCGCTGGTGCATGCACATGGCGCATTGAAAGGTCTGGCGGCTTCACTGATGAAGATCGCTAACGACGTGCGCTGGCTGGCATCGGGTCCGCGTTGTGGTATTGGCGAACTTGCCATTCCAGAGAACGAACCGGGCAGCTCCATCATGCCAGGTAAAGTGAACCCAACCCAGTGCGAAGCATTGACCATGCTGTGCTGCCAGGTGATGGGTAACGATGTTGCGGTGAATATTGGTGGTGCTTCGGGCAACTTTGAGTTGAACGTGTTCCGTCCAATGGTGATCCACAACTTCCTGCAGTCCATTCGCTTGCTGGCCGACGGGATGGACAGCTTCAACCATCACTGTGCAGTGGGCATCGAACCGGTGCGCGAGCGTATCGATCAGTTGCTGAACGAGTCGCTGATGCTGGTGACGGCGCTGAATACCCATATCGGTTATGACAAAGCGGCGGAAATCGCCAAGAAAGCCCATAAAGAAGGGCTGACTCTGAAAGGCTCGGCGCTGAAGCTCGGTTATCTGACTGAAGAGCAGTTTGACGAGTGGGTACGTCCTGAAGAGATGGTTGGCAGCATGAAGCAGTAATTATTGCGATAACTGAGGGGTAATGCCGCTCGGTTCAGCGATGATTGGCGATGACAGAGGCGGCCTGAGGGCCGCTTCTTCATTAAAGCTTGTCACTCCACAAGTGCAGCCGTGGGATGACCAGATGCAGCGGCTGCGCTAGCGGCTTATGACGATGCGTGACGTTATCGGCATCGTAGTCCAGCAATTCCCCTAGAATCGGTACCTGAGTTTTATCCCGACACAGCACCAGCAGCGGTGAAGGGCAGGCGAGTTGCACCTGCTTCTTATTACTGGCGCGCCAGACGCGGGCAATCGGTTGGACCTTAACCGGGCGCTTGATCTTCAGTTTGGCATCGACGGGCAGTGACAAAATCATCTCCAGTTCTTGCTGCACCTTCTCGGCCCACTGTTCGCGCGTCCAGGGCGCTTGCGCACGGTTTGCCTTTAGGCTGCGTTCCAGCTGCTCGACCACGGCTTCACGCGTGAGGTTTTTAATGATGTTCTTGTTGGCCCAGCCAAAGCGCAGGCTATCCGGCGCGTGCAGCAGGGTCACACTGCGATAGGCGTTCAGGGTGATTAAACCGCGCAAATGCTGGTGAACAAATTCAAAGCGCGCCTCACTCGGCAGCCCCGACTCCACGGTAATCAGGTGTTCCAGGCGCAGCTTAAGGGCATTGATATCGGCCACCTGCTGACTGATGTGCTCGCTGACGGCTTCATCCGCTTCTATACAGATGGCGCCAGGCAAACGCACCGCAGCCTTGGTGCTGAGTTTTTCCGACTGATGCTGCATAAACAGACGACAGTAGTGAGCCAGCGCCATGTCTCGCGCTTTCTGCCCGAGATGTTGAGTCACTGCGATACGCTCAATTTCATCATTCTCGTGGCCTTTCTCGATTTCGGGCAAGCTGAATGCGCGCGCGATCAGCAACGGCTGCTGTTCGACTTGCTGGCGCAGGCTACTTAAACCGCGTTCCAGTGCGTTGACGCACTCGTGCAAATCAGCCACTAGATCATAGCGAGACATGTTACGCTCCATAGTTACAACATACCATTTACCTTATCGTATTTGGTGCCAATCTTCCACTCTGAAACGTGATTTCGCTAAGCAGGGCACACAAACATTTTTCCAGCAGGATGAACATGTTATAACAATGCTTTGCCTGCTAACGGAAACCTGTCGTGGAGCATCACCCTAAACCTGCGGTTCCTGCCATTGTGACACTGGGAGGCGTTCAAATCCTTTCGTGGGGCGGTTCGTTTTATCTTATGGCCGTGATGGCGAATCCGATCGTTGCGGAAACCGGCTGGTCGCAGCAGTGGGTGTATGGCGCATTATCCTTAGGTATTTTGGTTTCTGGCCTGCTAGCCCCCTTAAGTGGCCGCCTGATTGCGGGCAGCTATGGGCGCGTGCTGCTGGCGTCGAGCGGGGCGGTGATGGCGCTGGGCCTGGTGATCATGGGATTCAGTCACCATTTGCTGCTGTTTCTGTTTGCCTGGCTGATTATCGGCATCGGAATGGCGATGGGTTTATATGACGCCCTGTTTGCCACCCTCGGAACGCTTTATGGTGGACAGGCTCGTGGCGCGATTACCGGCATTACCTTAATCTCCGGCTTTTGCACCACGCTGGTGTGGCCGGGGATTGCGCTGCTGATTCACTGGCTTGACTGGCGCGGCGCCTGTTTCGCCATTGCCGCGCTGTTATGTCTCACCGTGTTGCCAGCCTACTGGTATGCACTGCCTGCGCCGATTAAACCCATCGTGAAAACGGCGAAAAAGCAGCATAACGCCAGTGGTGAGTTGGCACCGGCGCTATTCTGGCTGCTATGCAGCATTTTTACCCTTGCTTCAGTGATCATGACCGCTATTTCGGTGCAGTTGATTAGTCTATTACAAGCCAGCGGCCACTCATTGACCGCCGCCTTAGCCATCAGCGCGATTCTGGGTCCTTGTCAGGTTGGGTCACGTATTGTGGATATCGCGTTCAAACGGGGACATCCGATCTGGACGACGTTTTGCTCGGTAGGACTGGTGGGCATCGGATTGTTGTTGTTGACCTTGTTTCCGCAGTTCGCGCTGGTCAGTATGGTGCTATACGGTGCTGGAAACGGTTTGCGGGCGATAGTGCGGGGAACTTTACCGCTGGTCATGGTCAAACCAGAGGCCTACGCCATTGTGGTAGGGCGCATGGCGCGTCCGGCTCTGATTGGTCAGGCATTAACGCCGCTGGTAGGGGGATATGTTTTTCAGCAGCTCGGGGCGAATGCCACATTGTGGCTGTTGTGCCTGTTGGCGTTAGTGAATGTGGTGCTGGTGGGCGTGCTA
>NZ_DAMDQC010000004.1:0-64090 GCF_032082325.1 Pantoea sp. CTOTU50773
ACACGCCATCCATGGCGTGTAACGCTTTACTCCGCGGCCCCGCATTCCCTCCTTCATCTGATTCTGTGCGCGCTTTTGGAAGTGAACATTTGGCTTTGTGTTTGTTGCCAGGGGCGGAGTTGTTAAGTTTGTGCGGGGTTTTAAAAGCGGAGCTGGTGCAGCCAGGAGTGAATACGGGGCCGCTGCGTAAAGTCGCTGTCTCGTCCCTGATCGCTCGACACACGCCATCCATGGCGTGTAACGCTTTACTCCGCGGCCCCGCATTCCCTCCTTCGTTTGATTCTGTGCTTGCTTTAGGAAGCGAACATTCGGCTTTGTGCGTGCTGTCATAAAGAAAACATGCTGTTGCTTAGATGCGTGCTGTTTTTCAAAACAGCGGCATCATTGCTGATGAGCGATGGGAAGGCGGCTCGGGGAGCAAAGCGTTCGCCGCAGGGATGCGGCGACCGAGGCTACAGGGATGTATTTACGCCGTCTTTGCGATCGAGCCGCCTTCCCTGAGCAGCGCACCATTTAAAAGCGATGCTGTTTGCACCTAACCTTAGAATTCACCCATCCCATCCGACAAATCACATTTACCCGCCATTATTCCCACTTTACCGACTCGACCCCTCACGCAATCAACCCTGCACGCTTAATTCGCGACACATTCTTCTTATGACCGATTAATGCTTTTTGCTGATTTCTTATGCCATTACACCAGCATATTTCGCTGCCAGAACGTCATAACGCACGGCGAATCGTTCAGTTATTCGACATTTACTAATAACTTTTGTGTGTTTTTTAGCGGTGATAATCACTGTCATTTGACTGTATAGCCAGACAATCACGCGGCATTGCGCGCTTTATCACCTTTTTAAATTTTGGCTCAGCGCAATAACCCTGTTTTTTATCGTTGCTTGCACTTACTCACACTCTGTGTAAATAACCCCACCTTGTATTGACGTTCTTTGCAACTGTTGACAAATTGATGCGTCAATAACATGCAGAGTAGGGCGATTCTGAGGAGCCATTGGCTATCGGATGACAAAAAAAACCACTCGCATGCTGCCCGAACCGCATAAAAAAATTCAGAGGTCGGGCGACGCACACAACATCACATCACAATGGAGCAAAACATGATCAACTCCCTGGCTAAATCCAGGATGCTGAAGGTCGGTCTTAGCCTGATTGCTATGACTGTTGCCGCGGGTGTCCAGGCGAAAACCCTCGTATATTGTTCAGAAGGTTCGCCGGAAGGCTTCAACCCACAGCTCTTCACATCGGGTACCACTTACGATGCCAGCTCCGTGCCGATCTACAACCGTCTGGTTGAGTTCAAAACCGGTACTACCGAGCTGCAGCCTGGCCTGGCTGAAAAATGGGACGTTAGCGAAGATGGTAAAACCTATACCTTCCATCTGCGTAAAGGCGTGAAGTGGCAAACCACCAAAGACTTTAAGCCAACGCGTACCTTCAACGCTGACGACGTCGTGTTCTCCTTCGAGCGCCAGCTCGACAAAAACAACAAGTACCACGGTGTATCGGGCGGCAGCTACGAATACTTCGAAGGTATGGATATGCCGAAGCTGATCGAGAAAATCGAGAAAGTTGACGACTACACCGTACGCTTCACCCTGAGCCGTCCTGAAGCACCGTTCATTGCTGACCTCGGCATGGACTTCGCCTCGATCCTGTCAAAAGAGTATGCGGACAACATGCTGAAAGCCGGCACGCCAGAGAAGCTGGACCTCAATCCAGTGGGCACCGGTCCATTCGTGCTGCAGCAGTATCAGAAAGATTCACGCATTCTGTATAAAGCCAACCCGGACTTCTGGGGCACCAAGCCGAAGATTGATCGTCTGGTATTCTCTATCACGCCTGATGCGTCTGTGCGTTACGCCAAACTGCAGAAGGGTGAGTGCCAGGTGATGCCGTACCCGAACCCGGCTGACATCGCCAGCATGAAGAAAGATGACAAAATTAACCTGATGGAGCAGCCTGGTCTGAACGTCGGTTACCTGTCATTCAACACCGAGAAAAAACCGCTGGATAACGTGAAAGTGCGTCAGGCACTGACCATGGCGGTGAACAAACAAGCCATCATCGACGCTGTGTATCAGGGCGCTGGCCAGGCCGCGAAAAACCTGATCCCACCAACAATGTGGGGCTACAACGACGATGTGAAAGATTACGCTTACGATCCTGCCAAAGCGAAAGAGCTGCTGAAAGAAGCCGGCATGCCGGATGGTTTCTCTATCGACCTGTGGGCGATGCCGGTACAGCGTCCTTACAACCCGAACGCCCGTCGTATGGCGGAAATGGTTCAGGCTGACTGGGCGAAAATTGGCGTGAAAGCCAAGATCGTCACCTTCGAGTGGGGCGAGTACCTGAAACGCGCCAAAGCCGGTGAACACCAGACTGTCATGATGGGCTGGACCGGTGACAATGGGGATCCGGACAACTTCTTCGCCACCCTGTTTAGCTGTGCCGCCGCCAAAGACGGCTCTAACTACTCACGCTGGTGCTACAAGCCGTTTGAAGATCTGATTCAGCCTGCACGTGCTGAAGCCGATCACAACAAACGTATTGAGCTCTACAAACAGGCTCAGGTAGTGATGCATGACCAGGCTCCGGCGCTGATTATTGCTCACTCCACCGTGTATGAGCCGGTGAGCAAGAAAGTGACTGGCTATGTGGTTGATCCATTAGGTAAACATCACTTCGAAAACGTCGATATCCAGGAATAACCTTTCGGATTATCGCGGTCTGGGCCAGCGCTGCTGGCCCTCGGGCGGCACCTTTGCCGCCCGGTCTCCGCACTTTTTTTCCGGCTAATTTCTTATATTGAAGCGCTTCTTGCGTCGCGTCCGGCATTGTCGGCTGCGTGTTGTGAGCAATGTAGTCCCTGGCGGCAACGCCACGGGAAATGACTGAGAATCCGGCTTATGCTGCAATTCATACTCCGACGTCTGGGCCTTGTCATCCCAACGTTCATCGGTATTACCTTACTGACCTTTGCGTTTGTCCATCTGATCCCCGGTGACCCGGTGCTGATCATGGCTGGCGAACGCGGTATCTCTCCCGAGCGTCACGCCCAGCTGATGGCCCAATTTGGCCTCGACCAGCCGATGTGGAAACAGTACATCACCTACATTAATGGTGTGCTGCACGGCGATCTCGGCATCTCGCTGAAAAGCCGCATCCCGGTATGGGATGAGTTCGTCCCTCGTTTCAAAGCCACGCTGGAACTCGGCATCTGCGCGATGCTCTTCGCGATTGCGGTGGGCATTCCGGTTGGCGTGCTGGCGGCGGTAAAACGCGGTTCGGTGTTTGACCACACTGCAGTGGGCATCTCCCTGACCGGTTACTCCATGCCGATTTTCTGGTGGGGCATCATGCTGATCATGCTGGTATCGGTGCAGCTCAACCTGACACCGGTATCCGGGCGTGTCAGTGACACGATTTTCCTTGATGACAGCCACCCACTCACCGGTTTTATGCTGATTGATACGCTGCTGTGGGGTGAAGAGGGCGATTTCAAAGATGCGGTGATGCACATGATTTTGCCGGCCATTGTGCTGGGCACTATCCCGCTGGCGGTGATCGTGCGTATGACGCGTTCTTCAATGCTGGAAGTGCTGGGTGAAGATTATATCCGCACTGCGCGCGCTAAAGGCCTGACGCGTATGCGCGTCATCGTAGTGCATGCACTGCGCAACGCGATGCTGCCGGTGGTAACGGTTATCGGTTTACAGGTCGGCACCCTGCTGGCCGGTGCGATTCTGACAGAAACCATCTTCTCGTGGCCGGGACTGGGTCGCTGGCTAATCGAAGCATTGCAGCGCCGTGACTATCCGGTGGTGCAGGGCGGCGTGTTGCTGGTGGCAATTCTGATCATCGTGGTCAACCTGCTGGTTGATCTGTTGTACGGCGTGGTCAATCCGCGCATTCGACATAAGAAATAAGGGGGGCATCATGACAACTGTTGATCCCGCAAGCGTAAGCGCTGCACCCAAGCCGATGACCCCGATTCAGGAATTCTGGCACTACTTCAAACGCAATAAAGGCGCGGTGATTGGCCTGGTTTACATCATTCTGATGCTGCTGATCGCCATCTTCGCCGATGTGCTGGCGCCGCATGCGCCGTCAGAGCAGTTCCGTGATGCGCTGCTGCATCCGCCGGTGTGGCAGGAAGGCGGCAGCTGGAAATTTATCTTTGGCACCGATGACGTGGGCCGTGATGTGCTGTCACGCCTGATGTTCGGCGCACGTTTATCGCTGCTGGTTGGCTGTCTGGTGGTAGTGCTGTCGCTGATCCTTGGCGTGGTGTTTGGTCTGATGGCAGGTTACCTCGGCGGCGTCGTCGACGCGGTGATCATGCGTCTGGTGGATATCATGCTGGCGCTGCCAAGCCTGCTGCTGGCATTGGTGCTGGTGGCGATTTTTGGTCCGTCGATTGTCAACGCCTCGCTGGCGATCACCTTCGTCGCGCTGCCGCACTATATCCGTCTTACGCGTGCTGCGGTGCTGGTGGAAGTGAATCGCGATTACGTCACCGCCTCCAGCGTGGCGGGTGCCGGTACGCTGCGCCAGATGTTCGTCAATATTCTGCCTAACTGCCTGGCACCGCTGATCGTGCAGGCGTCATTAGGTTTCTCCAACGCCATCCTCGATATGGCGGCGTTGGGCTTTCTCGGAATGGGGGCGCAACCGCCAACGCCGGAGTGGGGCACCATGCTCTCCGACGTGTTGCAGTATGCGCAAAGTGCCTGGTGGGTGGTGACGTTCCCTGGTGTCGTCATCCTGCTCACCGTGCTGGCATTCAACCTCATGGGCGATGGTTTGCGTGATGCACTCGACCCGAAACTCAAGCAGTAAAGAGGCACCGAGATGGCACTATTAAATGTAGAAAAACTGTCGGTGCACTTCGGCGACGAAAAAACACCGTTCCGTGCAGTAGACCGTATCAGCTACCAGGTTGAACAAGGCCAGGTGGTGGGGATTGTGGGTGAATCCGGCTCGGGTAAGTCGGTCAGCTCGCTGGCGATTATGGGCCTGATTGATTATCCCGGTCGTGTGATGGCGGAAAAGCTGGAGTTCAACCAGCGCGACTTGCAGAAGATCTCTGAAAAAGAGCGCCGCCAGTTGGTGGGCGCAGAAGTGGCGATGATCTTCCAGGACCCGATGACCAGCCTCAACCCGTGCTACACCGTGGGCTTCCAGATCATGGAAGCGCTGAAGGTGCATCAGGGCGGCAGCAAAAGCACGCGCCGTCAGCGTGCTATCGACCTGCTGGATCAGGTCGGTATTCCCGATCCGGCCTCTCGTCTTGATGTTTATCCGCATCAGTTGTCGGGCGGTATGAGCCAGCGCGTGATGATCGCGATGGCGATCGCCTGCAAACCCAAGCTGCTGATTGCTGATGAACCGACAACTGCACTGGATGTGACCATTCAGGCGCAAATCATCGAACTGCTGCTGGAGTTGCAGAAGCAGGAGAACATGGCGCTGATCCTGATTACCCACGATTTGGCGCTGGTGGCAGAAGCCGCGCAGCACATCATCGTGATGTACGCCGGACAGGTGGTGGAAAGCGGGAAAGCGGTGGATATCTTCAAAGCCCCGCGTCATCCCTACACCCAAGCGCTGCTGCGCGCGTTGCCGGAGTTTGCCGCAGATAAAGCGCGTCTGGCTTCGCTGCCGGGTGTGGTGCCGGGCAAATATGATCGTCCTACCGGCTGTCTGCTCAATCCGCGCTGTCCGTATGTGACCGAACGCTGCCGTCGTGAAGAACCTGAACTGCGTGACATTCCGGGTCGCCAGTCTAAATGCCATTTCCCACTGGATGATGCCGGGAGACCGACTTATGAGTCTTGATAACACTAAGCAGGATTACCTGCTGCAGGCGATCGACCTGAAAAAACACTACCCGGTGAAGAAAGGGCTGTTTGGCCAGGAGCGTCTGGTGAAAGCGCTGGATGGCGTCTCGTTCAACCTTGAACGCGGCAAAACGCTGGCGGTGGTCGGTGAGTCGGGCTGTGGTAAATCCACACTTGGTCGCTTGCTGACCATGATTGAAACGCCAACCGAGGGCCAGCTCTACTGGCATGGTCAGGATTTGCTGAAGCACGATCCGCAGGCGCAAAAGCTGCGTCGTCAGAAAATCCAGATCGTGTTCCAGAACCCGTATGGCTCACTCAATCCGCGTAAGAAAATCAGCCAGATTCTCGAAGAGCCGTTATTGATTAACACTTCGCTGAGTAAAGCGGAACGCCGTGAGAAGACGCTGGAGATGATGGCGAAGGTGGGCCTGAAAACCGAGCACTACGATCGCTATCCGCATATGTTCTCCGGTGGTCAGCGTCAGCGTATCGCCATTGCGCGTGGTTTGATGCTCGATCCCGATGTGCTGATTGCCGATGAACCGGTTTCTGCGCTCGACGTTTCCGTACGTGCGCAGGTGCTGAACCTGATGATGGATTTGCAGCAGGATTTGGGTTTGTCGTATGTGTTCATTTCTCATGATTTGTCGGTGGTGGAGCATATCGCTGACGAAGTGATGGTGATGTATTTAGGTCGTTGCGTTGAGCGCGGCGGTAAAGAGGCCATTTTCAGCAATCCGCGTCATCCTTATACGCAGGCCTTGTTGTCAGCCACGCCACGTTTGAATCCAGATGAGCGTCGTGAAAGGATTAAATTGACCGGCGAACTGCCAAGTCCACTCAATCCGCCGCCGGGCTGTGCGTTTAACGCGCGCTGCCGCCGCCGCTTTGGTACCTGCGTCCAGTTGCAGCCCAAACTTAAGCAATATGGCGAGCAGCAAATTGCCTGTTTCGCGGTGGATCAGGACGAGAATCAGCCAGTGGGCGTGTAATTAACAACGCCAGAAATGAATGAAGGCTCCTGCGGGAGCCTTTATTTTTTCCTGCGTTATACTTCAGGAATGCTAACAAGAAAAATGTTTCTGCCAGAACCGCCAGGAAATGTATTACTCCAGTGCATCAGTAATCGATTGGTCCTGATTAGGAGGGAGAATCGTTAAGGCAAATTCTGAATAGCGTCAGGATTATGTGAGTGTAATCACACAGCTGTTAAATCCGTAACTTGAACCACTTTCTCATCATATCAGTAGCTTAGGTGAATGTTTTTGCCGTTATTATTTCAGTTAATCGATATTAATAAATCTCCGGCCTTAAATATCTGCACGCTTTTTGCATTGCCAGATTTTCAATCATATTGATAAAAGTCTTTTGTTGAATACGCCGTTTTTATAATCAGAATTCTCTCACTCTCTTTTAATGTGTGTGATATATTCGCGGAAAATTCCCTCCCGCTTTTACAGGCTCTGATCATGAAGAATTACGACGATCTGCAGCGTTTTAAAGAAAAGACCAAAACGCTTGATATCGCTTTTAAGGACATGTCTGGGCAATCGCAGGAAGCGGATCACAGCCAGTGGGCGATCATACGCCAATTAGCGAACGATAATGAGCCAGACCTGGGTAGCGGCCAACGTATTGATCTGCCACAGCCACAGCCGATTCGCGGCAATGAGTTCAGCGCGCCCGCAGCGCCGATGCAGAGTGCGCCAGCAGCAATTTCCTCTGCGGCCAGCTCTTCACGCAGTTCAATTCCCGACAGCCTGGCGGCCACTGCGCCTACAGAACCTGCGCCATCCACGCCGCCTGCGGGAGTCTCATCACTTTTCCCGCCTGCACCAGCGGCTAAACCGGCGCCTTCTGTGATCTCACAGGCACCGAAAGCGACCCATGTTGAGCGGCAGGCCACGACGTCGCTGTTTCCACCGCCGCCAGCGAAACCGGCGGCTGCACCTTTATCTGCATCCGCACCTATCGCTGCGGTACCTACCGTGACGCCGGCTCCCGCACCTGTAGCGAACCCTGCTCCAGCGCCTTTAGACTCACCGATTGCCGCGACATCGGCTGAAGCGCCGCAGGCTACAACAACGTTCAGTGCGCCCGCGTCTACCTTCACCGCTCCGGTTGAACCGGCGCGTCCGGCAGCTTCTGCACCCTCACGTTTTGGTGCCCTGTTCCGCTCGCGTGCGACGGAACCTGCTCATCTTTCAAAAGAAACACCCTTAAAACCGCTATTGGAGAAGATTGCGCTATGCCGTTAGTTTGTGTGTGCTCGCCAAAAGGGGGAGTAGGGAAAACCACCATGGCGGCCAACCTTGCATGGAGCCTGGCTCGCGCTGGCAGCAAGGTGTTGGCAATCGATTTCGATGTCCAGAACGCCTTGCGTCTGCATTTTGGTGTGCCACTGCACGATGGTCGCGGCTTTGTTGCGCGTTCTGAAGAGCAGGCTGACTGGAGCCAATCCATCCTCACCACCGGCGGTAATATTTTCGTCATGCCTCATGGCGATGTGACCGAAGATCAGCGTGAGCGTTTTGAAGAGAACCTGATTAAAGATCCGCATTTCCTGCGCCGCGGTCTGGACACAGTTTTAAATTATCCGGGACTGGTGATTATTGCCGATTTCCCGCCAGGCCCCGGTCCTGCACTTAAAGCCATGGCCGCTTTGGCCGATATGCATCTAGTGGTGATGCTGGCAGATACCGCCTCGGTCTCTTTACTGCCGCAAATTGAAAATGACCGCATGATAGGTAAGCCGCTCAATAATAAGCGTGGTCACTATTTCGTACTTAATCAAAGTGACAATCGCCGCAATATTAGTCGCGAAGTCACCGGCTTTATGCAGCAGCGTTTGGGCGAAAATTTATTAGGCGTGGTGCATCGTGATGAAAGCGTCGCGGAAGCCAATGCTTCACAACAATCAGTTTATGATTTCAGCCCGGCATCAGCCGCAGCCTTTGATATTGAACTGGTGGCGAAGCGCGTAGCCAATATCCTGAATATTACTGTGGGTAACGGTGAAGTTCAGGCACCTATCCGCAGCCATTATTAATCGCCAGGCATTTGCCTGGCGGTATTAGCAATAATAACAACACAGCTTCTTTAGGGTGAATCATGAGTAAACTCGGGTTTTACCTGCTGCTGCTGGTGCTTGCACCTGTGGCTGCGGTAATCGTCATCACGCCTATGGACAGCCAAAAACAATATATTTTTGGCTTAATCAGCATCGGGATGATGTTTTTACTGGGCTTCAGCAAAAGCCGCAAAATAACTGTCATCATGGTTATCCTTTCTGCGCTGATGTCGACCCGATATATCTGGTGGCGCACCACGGAGACGCTGCAGTTTAATTCCGAGATTGAAGCGATTCTCGGCATCGGCTTATATCTGGCCGAACTGTATGTCTGGCTGATTCTGATTCTCGGCTTCCTGCAAACCACCTGGCCATTAAAACGCACCATTGAACCGTTGCCGGACGATACCAGCCTGTGGCCTACCGTTGACGTCTATGTCCCGACCTATAACGAAAGCCTCGACGTAGTGCGTGATACCGTGCTGGCGGCGCAGTGCATCGATTATCCGCGTGACAAGCTCAAGGTCTATCTGCTGGATGACGGCAAGCGCAGCGAGTTTGCGGTTTTTGCCGCCGATGTAGGGGTGGGCTATATCACCCGTGACGACAACAGTCATGCGAAAGCCGGTAACCTCAACCATGCGATGAAAATCACCAAGGGTGAGCTGATTTGCATCTTTGACTGTGACCACGTCGCCACCCGTACTTTCCTGCAGGCGACCGTCGGTCCGTTCCTGAACGATCCCAAGCTGGCGCTGTTGCAGACGCCACACTATTTCTATTCACCGGACCCGTTTGAACGTAACCTGCGTGCAGCGCGTACCATTCCGAACGAAGGCGCGCTGTTCTACGGCCCGGTTCAGCAGGGTAACGACAACTGGAACGCCACCTTCTTCTGCGGTTCCTGTGCGGTGATTCGCCGTAGCGCGCTGGAAGAGATTGGTGGATTTGCGGTTGAAACCGTGACCGAAGATGCGCACACCGCATTGAAAATGCAGCGCCTGGGTTGGGGGTCTGCCTTCCTGGCGATTCCGCTGGCTGCGGGTCTGGCCACCGAGCGTCTCGGTCTGCACGTGGTTCAGCGTAACCGCTGGGCGCGTGGCATGACGCAGATCTTCCGTGTGGATAATCCGCTGTTTGGCCGTGGTCTGAAATGGCAGCAGCGTCTCTGCTACCTCAACGCCATGCTGCACTTCCAGTTCGGTCTGCCGCGCGTGGCATTCCTGACCGCGCCGCTGGCGTACCTGCTGTTCAACCTGAACATCATTCACTCGTCGGCGTCGCTGATCTTCGCCTACGTATTACCGCATCTGGTGATGTCGCTGTACGTCAACTCCCGCATGAACGGCAAGTTCCGTTACACCTTCTGGGGTGAAATCTACGAAACCGTGATGTGCTTCCACCTTGTGATCCCGACGTTGCTGACCATGCTGGCACCAAAGCGCGGTAAATTTAACGTAACGGATAAGGGGGGCCTGCTGGACCAGGGCTTTTTCGATTTCCACATCGTCCGCCCCCATGTGATTGTCGCGGTACTGCTGACCATTGGTATCGTCGCGGGTGTGGTTCGTGCAACGGCACATGATTACTTCGGTGTTGATCCCTATGTTATCGCCCTCAACGTCGGCTGGGCGGTGTTCAGCCTGATCATCCTGATGGCGGCGATTGCCGTGGCGCGCGAAACCAAGCAGGTACGTAAAACCATTCGTATCGAAGTGCAGATTCCGGCGGTGATTCACTACGCCAGCGGTATCTCATCACGCACCCAAACCAGCGACCTGTCGATGGGCGGCGCGCAACTGGATGCGCCGGACAACCGTCATGAGCATGATGAAATTGAAGAGATTGATCTGCTGCTGAAATCCGGTGCCATCACTATTCCGGTGAGCAAAATCTCCGGCGATGAAGAGACCATTCGTCTGCGCTTTGGTGATATGCCGCTATCGCGTCGTCGTGAGCTGGTGCGTGTGGTACTGGCGCGCGCCGATGCGTGGATCCAGCCCGAGTATAAGCAGGACAACCCGCTGGTATCGTTGGGCACTATTATTCGTACCGTATTTGAGCTGTTCTGGCTGACCTGGAAAGATCGCCGTGAGAAGCATAAGCGTGAAAACCAGTCGGCAGTGAAAGAGGACAGCGCAGTATGAAGAATTTGACGCAAACGTTGCTGGCAAGCTCGCTGGCGACGGCGCTGATGCTCGCCCCGGCCTGGGCAGAAACCCCTGCGGTAACGCAGGATAGTTCGGCCTTGTCCAACGTGCCGCCACCGCAAGGCATCCAGAGTGAAGCGGATGCCCAGTTGCAGCAGGCGGCGGGTGCAACACCTTATGCGCCCACTGAAAATGCACCAGCAACTGAAAATACTGCCCCGGCTGCGACGGATATGCCAGCAGCCAACGCCACGAATTCGGCTGCACCACAGACGGAGCCGCCTGCTACCACGCCAGCGCCAGAGATGGTGCTGCCTGATGTGGCACCTGCAGCATCAGTCGCCGCACCCGTGGTTTCCGCTTCTGCGATGCTCAATCAACCTATCAGCAGCACCATTTCCGTGGCGCAGATGGGCCAGCCGCAGGGCATCACCTTAACGGGCGGTCAGCTGCAATCGGGCATCGTGTTTACTCTGCCGAGCGATGAAGTGATCACCAACGCGCGTCTGAATTTGTCGCTGCGCGTTTCAGCAGCACTGGCGGCGCGTAATACCTCGTTGCAGCTGATGCTGAATGGTCAGCCGCTGGGCACTTTGCCGCTGGGTTCAAGCGACAGCGATGTCAGCGACTATCAGCTGGATATTCCAGCGGCGATGGTGGTCTCAAGCAACAACCTCAGCTTCAAAATTAACGATGCCGACAAACTGCTGTGCGAAAAAGAGAGTGCACAGCAGTATCAGGTGTCGATTCTGCCTAAAACCACGCTGAGCCTCGAAGGCCAGCAGTTGAATATCGGCACCAGCCTGCGCAACTTCCCGCGTCCGTTTATGGATGCGCAGCGTATGACGCCAGCCAGCGTGACCTTTGGCTTTGCCGCCAATGCCACGCCGGACAGCATCAGCGCGGCGGCGTTAGTGGCATCATGGATGGGTATTCAATCGGACTATCGCGGCATTCGTTTCCCGGTGGTGCGTGGCGATCTGCCTGAGCACAACGGCATTTTGATTGGTCATCCCGGTGAGAAGATCGGTTCTGTGACTTTACCTGCCACCAACGGTCCGCTGTTGCAGGTGATTGATAACCCGAACAACCCGGTTTACAAACTGCTGTTAGTTGTCGGTGCGGATGATGCTCAGCTGCGTCAGGCGGCAAACCGTTTGACCACGCAACCGCTGGCGACCGATGCCAGCAGCCTGAACGTGCAGCCGCAGCCGATTGGCCTGCGTAAGCCGTATGACGCGCCGCGCTGGATCAATACCACTCGTCCGGTGCGGTTGAGCGAGCTGCTGCGTAAAGATCAGAGTCTGACCACCACCGGCATCTGGCATGATGCGCTGAGCGTGAACTTCCGCGCGGCACCCGATTTGTTCATGTGGGATGGCGACACTATTCCGGTCGAGCTGCACTACCGCTTCCCGTCGGAAAGCTGGATTGATGAGAACAAATCGTTCCTCAACGTGATGCTTAACGGCACCTTCCTGCGCAACCTGACCGTAAACAAAGTCGGCTTGCTGGAGAGCGCCTGGCATCGTCTTGGCGGCGACGCCCGTCAGGAGCACTACACCCTGAAGCTGGAGCCGTATCTGATTTACGGTGATAACCAGCTGGCGTTGTACTTCAACATCAAACCGAAAGCGGACGCGCCATGTGGTGTGTTGCTCAACAACAACATCAAGAGCCGCATCGAAGATGATTCGTGGATCGATCTGAGCCACACGCGTCACTTCACCATGCTGCCGAACCTGTCGTACTTCGTTGGCGCATCATTCCCGTTCTCGCGTCTGGCGGACTTCTCGCAGACCACCTTGCTGCTGCCAGAAAAACCGACCGATGCAGAGATCTCCACGCTGCTGGATATGTCTTCACGTGCGGGTAACGCGACCGGTGTACCGCTGGTGCAGAATCAGGTGCTGTTTGGTTTGCCAAATGGTGGCACTAACCTGACACGCCTGCAGGACAGTGATCTGCTGGCGGTGAGCACCACACAGAACAGTGAATTCAATCAGCAGATGCTGGCTAACACGCCTTATCAGACCAGCGGTAATACGTTGGGCGTGAAAGATCCGACGACCTGGGACAAGCTGCGTGGCTGGCTGACCGGCGACTGGAACCTTCAGCAGCTGGATGCCGATCGTTACTTCTCCTCCAACGAAGCGTGGCGTGGCTTTGTCAGCTACCGCTCGCCGTGGAATGCCGATCGCCTGGTGGTGATGACGGTGGCAACCAGCGATCAACAGCTGCTGCGTTTGCATGAAGATCTCAACTCGGCGCGCATTAACGCGGGCATTCGTGGCGATACCGCCATCATCACTGATGAAAACGGTATTCGCAGTTTCCGCGTCGGTCCACAGTTCCCGAGTGGCGAAATGCCGTGGTACATGATGGTGGTGTGGTATGCCAACCAGCATTCGGTGCTGATGGCGCTGGCCGCTCTGGTGCTGGCAACGCTGGTCGGCGGTAGCGCATGGGCGATGCTGAAGCGTCATGCATGGCGACGCCTCAACCCGAAAGCTGATAGCAAGTCCGGCAAGAAGTAAGGATAAAAACAATGAAAAAAAATCTGTTGAGTGCCGGTATTCGTCATGCCCTGATTCTGGGTGGGGCACTGGCGTTCTCTCAGCCGCTGCTGGCGGCGGAGAGCACCAATCCTGCGTTACAAGCGTTGTTTGATCAGGCGGCTTACTGGCATCAGAAAGCGCATGACGATTTGGCCAAATCTTCGCTGCAAAAAGTGTTGATGGTGGAACCCAACAACACTCAGGCGCTTTATTTGCTGGCGCTCTATTCCCAGCAGAGCGGCAGCAGCGCGGAAGCGGCGCAGTGGCGCGCGCGACTGAGTGCCGCATCGCCGAACGATCCGCACCTCACCGAACTGGATAATGCGCGTCAGCTGCAAACCATCCCACAGGCGCAGCTGTCGTTAGCGCGCCAGCAGGCCCGCAGTGGCAATATTGCAGCTTCGCTGCAAACCTGGCGCAATACCTTTAATGGTAATGAGCCACCACCGAGCGTGGCGGCGGAATATTACCTGACCATGGCCGGAGACCGCTCGCTGCTGCCGCAGGCGGTCGAAGCGCTGCGTCAATTCGCGGCCGATCATCCACAAGATACCGGCGCGAAGCTGGCACTCGGCAAAGCACTGACCTATCAGGAATCGACCCGTCGTCAGGGTATTGATCTGCTGGGCACGCTGGCGGATGGCAATAAAGACGCTGACCGTTCACTGCGCCAGGCGCTGCTGTGGCTCGAGCCGCAGGCGTCCGATGCTTCCCTGTACCAGACCTGGCAGCAGCGCCATCCGCAAGACAATGCGGTGATGGATTACTACCGTAAAAATGTTGGCGGCGCTGAGAAGGGGGCTGGCTTTACCGCACTGAACAGTGGTGACGTCAGCAACGCGCAGAACAACTTTGAGAAAGTGCTGCAGGCGAACCCGCAGGATGCCGATGCACTGGCAGGTATGGGCTATGTGGCTCAGCGTGCCGGGCGCTATGCCGAAGCGGCTGATTATCTGACGCGCGCCGCGCAGATGGGCGGCGATCAGAGCGAGACGCGCCAAAAGCAGGCAGCCGATGCGCGCTTCTATGCTCAACTGGCGACCGCGCAGCAGGCGCTGAAAAACGGTGACAGCGCGCAGGCATTGGCCTTGAGTGAACCCCTGGCGCAGGCCGATGGCGAGAAAGGCGTTTCAGCTAAGCTGTTCCGCGCGGACGTGCAGCGTCGCAACAATCAACTCGACCAGGCAGAACAAACTTATCGCTCTATCCTGCAAGCCGATCCGAACAACCGTAACGCCAAAGAAGGCCTGTTCTACGTGCTGCGTCAGCAGAATCGCAGTGCCGAAGCCAACACGCTGCTGGCTTCTCTGCCGGATAGCGTGCGCCAGAGCGTGGCCCCGCGCGGCAGCAGCACCGATCCGATTCGTGCGCAGGCTAAGCGTGAGCTGGCGGCGGGCAACAACAGCGCCGCGATAGCCACCTTGAACAGCGGTATTCAGCGCTTCCCGAATGATGGCTGGTTACGCCTCGACCTGGCGCGTATTTATCGCGCACAGGGCGATAATATGATGGCCGCCAATATCATGCAGCCGTCGATGCGCAGCGGCGCCAGCACGGCAGAGCTGTATGCTGGCGCATTGAACGCCAGCGAGAGCGGTGCCTGGCAGCAGGCGAGTTTACTGCTGTCACGCATACCGAACGGCAGCAAGAGCAGCGATATGCGCGAGCTGGCGCAGCGTGTGAACTTCAACCTGCAGATGACCACCGCCGATCAGTATCTGGCGCAGGGCTCGAATGCTGCAGCGGCGAATACCCTGCGTGCGCTGGCCTCGTCACCTCCGTCCAACCCGGTGGATGCCGGTAACCTGGCACAGAAGCTGGCGAAAGCGGGCGATCTCACCACCGCTGTCTCTGTGGTGCGCAGTAATATGCAGCGCGGCATTCAGGGGAATGCCGGTGATTACGCTGCACAGGTTGCGGTGCTCAACCAGGCGGGTCTGAATACCGAAGCGCAGAGCTTCCTCAGCAGCCCGGAGTTGCAGGCGCGCAGTACACCAACGCAGCTGGCGGGTATTCGCAACGGTTACGTGATCAACGAAGTGGATCGTCTGCGTGAGCAGAAGCAGTACGCCGCGGCTTACGACAAGCTGGTGGGCGCACTGCAGCACGATCCACAGAACCGCGATCTGATGTTCGCCATGGCGCGACTGTATCAGTCCGGCAAGATGAACAAAGAAGCGGGTGTGGTGTATGACTACCTGATGACCCAGGATACGCCAACGCAAGATGCGCGTACCGGTGCCATCAACGTGGCACTGGCGAATAATGACGTCAATAAAGCCAATACCCTGACACGTGGCCTGAACAATGAGCAGTCACCGGATCGCCAGCTGTTACTGGCGCGCGTGGCTGAAGCCAACGGCAATCACAGCCAGGCCATGAGCTATCTGCGCAGCGCGCGCGGGCAGTTGATTGGTCTGCAGGGTGCCACCAACGGTGATACGCCAAGCGTGGGTGGTCTGGCATTGGCGGATAACCCGTTCATCAACCGGGGTACTTCGCCGGTGGGGCGTTCTCCGTCTGCTTATGGCGCGGTGATGCCATGGCAATCGGCACCGGATGTCACCAGCAGCGCAACGGGGACCACGCTGGCCAGCAATACACCGGCAATCCAGCAGAGCCAGACGCTGCGCCAGATCGACAGTATGATGGACGATCTACAAGAGAAAACCGGCACCTGGATTCAGGGTGGCATGCAGGTACGTGGTCGTGACGGCGAATCGGGTCTGAGCAAACTGACCGAAGCCAAAGCGCCACTGACTTTCTCCACCGTCCCGTTTGGCGAATCGCGCTTTGACTTTACTATGACACCTGTCTCGCTCACGGCGGGCAGTGCGGCGGGCGACGCGTGGCGTCGTTTCGGCACCAATGCCCTGGTGCAGGGTAATGTGGTGGCGTCTGGCGATGCCAAAATTGACGATGTCCCGTCTTCATCCACTGATTCGCAGAAAGCCACCGGTGTTGAGCTGAACCTGGCATTGAAAGGCGACAGCTACAAGATCGACCTCGGCAGTACGCCACTGGGACAGGATTTGAGTACCCTGGTGGGGGGCGTGCAGTGGTCACCGAAACTCACTGACTTCCTGACGCTGATCCTCACCGGTGAACGTCGTGCGATGACCGACAGCCTGCTCTCCTATGTGGGCGTGGAAGATAAAACCAGCGGTAAGCGCTGGGGTCGCGTGACCAAAAACGGCGGTAATGCGTTGCTGAGCTACGATAACGGCGATGCCGGTTTCTACGTCGGCGGCGGCGCTTACAGCTACATTGGTGAAAACGTGGCGAGTAACAACAGCGTGCAGGCGACTGCCGGTGCGTATGTGCGTCCGTTCCACTACGACGATCGCGAGCTGAAGGTGGGCATGAGCCTGTCGTGGATGGATTACTCGAAAAACCTGAGTTACTTCAGCTACGGTCAGGGCGGTTACTTCAGCCCGCAGAACTATGCATCGGTCTCGTTCCCGATTGAGTTCTCCCGCAAGTTCGACGATCTGAAAGTGAACGTGGGCGGTTCGGTGGGTTATCAATCCTACAGCCAGGATAAGAGCGCTTACTTCCCGAACGATCCGACTTACCAGGCACAAATGCAGAGTCTGGCCGATCAGGGTTACGTGAAAAGCGCTTACTACAGCGGCGAGAGCAAGAACGGTATTGGCTACAACTTGCACGCCGGTGCGGATTACAAGATCAACAAAGATGTCACTGTGGGTGGGCAATTAGGCTACGACACCTTTGGCGATTACAACGAGAGCACAGCGAATCTGTACTTCCGTTATCTGTTCGGAGACAACTAAATGAGTGAGCAGGCAACCGCGCGCGTCAGCCATCCGCATCAGCCGGGTTGGTTTGATCTGGTCAGCGTGATGATTGAAGGGATGCTGGACAACGCGGGCGAGGAAGCCGAAGGCTTCCTCAACAATGTGGGCGCATCGCTGGCAGCGCGCTATCCTTTAGCGGAAGCGCGCACCGTGCAGGATCTGGAACGCGAGATGAATCTGCAACTGGCGCGCTTTAGTTGGGGGTTCACCCAGCTTCAGCCGCTGGAAAATGCCATTCTGATTCAGCATCATGCGCTGCCGCAGGGCGACAGCAAGGTGGGTGCAGAGCGCTGGCAGCTGGCGATGAGCGCCGTGCTGGCCGGTGTTTATTCACAGTGGCTGCAGGCACAGGGCGGCAGCGCTGCGGTGCCGGTTACCTTCGAAAAGAATGACGGCAACACGCTGCATTACCGATATCAATAGGATTGTTTGATGAGAGTCATGCGCTTCTGGCGTCAATGGATGCTGTGTTTCATGGTGATGTTTTTCAGCGCCCAGGCTGCTGCAGATGGCTGGAGCACCTTCAAAGGCCGCTTTATGAGCGGCGATGGACGTATCAGTGATACGGCCAACAATAATGTCAGCCATACCGAAGGTCAGGGTTATGGCATGCTGCTGGCCGTCGCGAACGACGACCGCACCACGTTTGATCTGCTGTGGAAGTGGACGCGCACTCATCTGCGTAATCCGCAAAACGATCTGTTCTACTGGCGTTACACGCCGGGTGCTTCAGACCCGATTGCCGACAAGAACAATGCCTCTGATGGCGATGTGCTGATTGCGTGGGCACTGCAGCGCGCAGGCCAAAAGTGGGGCGGTGATTATCAGTCAACTTCTGACCGTATTCAGCGCGCCATCGTCAAACAAAACGTGATCACGTTTGGCGGCCACACGTTGATGTTGCCAGGCGCACAGGGCTTCAATAAAAACAGCTATGTGGTGCTGAATCCCTCGTATTTCCTGTTTGCCGCCTGGCAGGAGTTTGCTGACCGCAGTCACCTGCGCGTGTGGAATAACCTGATCGATGACGGCATGGAACTGCTCGGTGATATGCATTTTGGCAAAACCGGTCTGCCGCTCGATTGGGTGGCGCTGAATGCCGATGGTTCAGTGGCACCGGCAGTGGGTTACTCCAATCGCTTTAGCTACGATGCGATTCGTATTCCGCTCAATATCTGGTGGTATGATCCACAAAGCCTGCGTCTGGTGCCGTTCCAGCGCGTCTGGCAGGGCTATGGTCGCCAGACGACACCGGCCTGGTTTGATGTGCTCGCCAACACCCCTGCGCCATACAATATGGACGGCGGCTTGCTGGCGATTCGCGATCTGACCCTGAATCAAACCGGTTATCTCAGCGATCGTTTAGCGCCGGATCAGAACTACTTCTCCGCCAGCTTGCAGTTACTGACCTGGCTGGCGTATCAGGAAAAGCGTTAGATATTTCGCGATACATCGCGTTGTCAGCTCATAGCGCAGTTTTTGTAGCAGTGCTACGTACTACGCAATTGAAAGGGCCGCACTTCATCAGCGAAGTGCGGCTTTTTTTATTTGAAGTCCGCATACGGCTCAAGCGGTTGTGGTGGCATATCCATATCGCCATTCCAGCCGCCCATTGAATAACGCATGTAGATCAAGCCGTGACTCGGGGTGTAATCCTTGGCTTGCTGAATATCCATCGCGAGACCGACTGACCAGTGCGGCGTGATGCGTCGTTCTACCACTGCTTGCAGGGTGTAACCAAAACCGTTGCCGGAACTGCTGTCGGAGGTCGGGTTGGAAGCCAGCGTAAAGCCAGGATTGACCGGATAACGCTGCTGACCGTCGGTTTGCGATTGTGACCAGGAGACCGAGCCGCTCAGATCAAACGACCAGTTATCGGTGCGTTGACGATAAGTGACCGGCACCGCCAGCGAGAAGTACTGCTGCGGACTGTAATAGCCGCCCTGGCCAAAGGTGTAATCGCTCAGGTCTTTCTGGTAATGCCACAGCATGCTGTTAAGGCCCACGGTGGCGCGGCGATTGTCTTCGTTGATCAGCTTGTAGTAGTAACCGGCCATCAGGCGTTCACGGCTGTTGTCCGCCACGTTCTCACCGGTGATTTGATGGGCGCTGATATCGGCCCATACGCCATTCGCGCCGCCCTGATCATAACTCAGTCCCACCGAACCACCGGTTGCCACCACGCCGCCCCAGGTTTTACCGCCGTTGGCCGACGGATCGCGTGCACCGGCATAGGCCAGCAGCGAGCTGGAGATCGGTCGGCGTGAAGCGGTGAACGTCACGCCAATATCTTCCACGTCGGTTTTCCAGCTCAGACCGCCCACCCAGTTAGTGACTTCAAAGCCGAGCGGTGTGGTGCCGATATCGCCAGACCAGCGATCGTTATGCCAGCCAACGCCTATCGCCGTGCCTTCATCACGCTGGGTAAAGTCGCGGCTACAGCCACCGGAGTTATCATCATTACAGCTACCAAAGCGTTCGCTGTGGCTGCCATTGCTGGTGGCGAAGGTGCCTGCCGATACCAGCACATGATCGACGCGTAAAAAGCTGCGCCCGTCGGCCAGCGGTGTCTCCGCCTGCATCATGGTGGTATGCGCGGTGAAATCGGAGATACCGCCGGTGCCTTTATCGCGCGAATAATCCTGTTCGAGCGTGAAGGTGGTGTCCTGCTGACGATAGAGATCAGCGGCATCGCTGCGAATACCGCGCTTCAACCAGTCATCACTGGCGTCATTACGCGTCAGGCGGGTATAGCTGTCGTTATCCTGCGGCACGTCGCGGGTGATGCCGCTGGCGGCCATCGCCAGGCGATAATCCTGCTGCGCTGCATCCGGCTGTTGCTGCTGAGTTTCCAGACGTGCCGCATCGCGATAGACCAATGCTTTGCTTTGCGACGGGGCTTCTTTGGCGGCGCGCATTTTTAAATCATTGAACAGCTGCTGCGCATGCGCCGTATCGCCGCTGTTTTGCCATGCCAGCGCCACGCGGCGTCCGCTGTTGATATTTTGCTGCGCCACGCTGGCGGGTAAAGCCTGCAGCGCTGTGCGTGCTTCGTCTTTGCGCTTCAGGGCGATAAGGGCTTCGATACGGCCCAGTGCTGCATCATTGTTGGTTGCATCCTGCTGCAGTACGTGTTGGTAACTCGCCAGCGCCGATTTCGCGTCGCCGCGTTCCAGAGCCCAATCCGCCAGGGTGATATCACGTCGCGTCGAGGCCGGTTGCTGCTGCAACAGTGCCAGCGCGGCAGATTCATTGCCGTTGGCGCGCAGCTCACTGGCGCGGGCGTAGACTTTATCCTGCGTTAAGCGGCCCGCCAGCTCGTGCATATTGCTGTCCCAACGCGTTTCCGGCAGGCGATGCAGTGCCGCCAGTGCCGCATCATCCTGATCGCCGGACGAGAGCCACAGCGCCCAGGCATAGAGCGCGGCGGGTTCCTGCGCGTGCTGACGCACCATGGCATCCATCACCTGGGCGCCTTGTGCTTCTTCGCCACTGCTGCGTAGCGCACCGGCTAAACGATATGAGAGCCAGATATCGTTGGGGTTATCCTGCGCGGCCTGGCGATATTTCACCACCGCCTGATGCCATTGACCTTGCTGCGCCAGCGCATCCGCTTCAGCCCGCAGGCTGTCGCTGCGCAGTGAACGCAACGTCTCCGCCAGCGACCGCTGTTGCGCGGTGGGCAGGGCATTGATAAACGCCATCGCGCGAGCCGGTGACTGCTGCTGATACAGCGCTGCCAGTCGGCGCACGGCGGTGGTATTGCTGCGATCCAGGCGCAGCGCCTGTTGCCAGTACTGTTCGGCCTGCGCGTCGTTTTTGCGCGCCTGCGCGACATCACCGAGGCCAATCAATGCCCAGCTGTCACGGTTATCAATGGCCTGCGCACTGCGATACTGGTGTTCCGCACCGGTCACATCGCCTTTTTTTAGCGCGTCGTCACCGTTGTTGATCGCCAGCCAGTAGCGGTTGGTTTGCAACAGTGATTGCCACTTGCCAATCTGGGTGCTGGCCTGTCCGGCCTGAATCGCTTTCTGCAGCCAGCCGATCGCCGCTGCGCGGTTATTGGCTCGCGCCTGCGCCTGACCCATCGCGCCCATCAGTTCGGCATCATTCGGGTTGGCTTTCAGCGCGGCGCTGAGTGACGCGATGGCACCTGCGCCTCCACCAGCATCGACCAGCGCCAGCCCGCGCATGCGTTGACGATAAGCGGGATCGGCCAGCAGCTTCTGCTGTCGGGCCAGTTCTTCCTCGCCGCGCTGTTGCGCATCACCGGAAGTGAATACCTGCAGATACTGCTTCAGACTGGCAACCGTGCTGTCTGACACCGGCTGATTTTGAATCTGTTGCAGCCAGAGTTCGGAGGCGGCATCACGCCCGCCGTCACGATTGGCCAGACGACGCAGCTGCACCAGCGCCTCGCCTGGCTGATTGTTATCAAACGCCATGCGCGCCAGTTGCAGTTCAACCCCAATATTGCCGGGATAACGCGCTTCCAGCGCCTGCAACTGGCGATAAGCGGTGGGCTGCTGACCGGGTAAACGTGCCACCAGTCGCCAGTATTCCAGTTCAGTATTCACATCCGGGAACACGCCGTGGAACAAGGCATCCCAGGCCGTTTTAGCTTCTTCAACGCGACCCGCGGTGGCCAGCAAACGCGCCTGCTGCAGTTGCTGGCGCCCTTCAGCGCTCATCAGACGCAGGCCGGTTTCCGATTCACGCGTCGCCACGTCATTGGGCGCGACCTTCTTCAGTTCATCCAGCAGCGTCTGTGCTTTTGCCTGATCGCCCTGACGCAGTGCCATGCGAATTTGCGCTGCCAGCACCTGCGGATTATCAGGGTCGATTTTTTCCAGGCGATAAAGCGACTGCTGCACCAAATCATACTTGTTGGTGGATTCACCGGTGCGAATCTGCATCAGCAGCCAGGCCACTGGTGACACCTGAGGGCCCTCGGCAGCCATGCCGGAGCCCGCCAGGATAGTGGCAATCAGCAGACCGAGTGGCAGTTTATTCATCGTCTTCCAGCTCGGCCAGGCGGCGACGGCTCACCATGCGCATCAGGCGCCATGCCATCAGTGCAAACAGTATCACCACCACCACGGCACAAATCGCCAGCCACACCGGATGCGTTGCCAGCAGATTCCACAGGCGCTCCCACCATGGAAGATGGCCGACGAAGTAGGTATCGCCGACGCGCACGCTGGTGACGCCCGATTCTCGCACAACGGTGGCAGAACCGAACACGGCAGCGCGCTTGCCGCTATCGAGCAGGGCATTATTCAGCAGATCCCAGCCGCGCGGGCTGTCGGCCAGCAGCGCAACCACGCTGCGCTGATCGTTAAACGGCGACTGGAAGCTGACGATGGCACCCATCGGGCCGCGTGAGCGGATACCGGTCTGGCTCTCTACCGCACGATCGCTGGCGGACACCGGTACGTTCTGCGCGGTAATCGGGCGTGATGGCATGTTGATCCAGCTACGCGCCGCATCCGCCAGCAGGTTGATCTTTTTGTCATCCTGCAGATCCTGCGGAATGCCGCCGATCATGAGCAGGTCTGCGTCTTTATCTTTTGCCTGGTTCCAGTCATCGCTCATCTGCACGCGCAACGCCGGATAGCCGGTCTGGGCACCGATGGCGCCCAGTGCGTTCAGCATCGTGCTCACTTCACCGTTCACGGGCTTCGGCTGTACTAACACCAGCGTCTGCGCCAAATCGGCATAACGGCTGTAAGGGAAACCGGCGTTGGCGTATGCACCCAGTGAAGGCATTTCGATGTAGTGGCGATAGCCGGAGAAGTCGATGCTGGAGTTGTCATCGATCACCACATGGTGGCCCACCGCGGTGACGGTTTCGCAACGGCCGTCGGCGGTGCCACCAATAAAGGTGTTGGCGTAATCAAAGCTGAAGCGCAGTTGGTTGACCACGCCGAGGCGCAGCGCCGGGATGGTCAACTGGCGGTTGCTGTCCTGCAGGCCTTGCATCAGCGGAATGCGCATGATCTGCTGGCCTGCCGTGTCTTTCGGCGTCAGCGGGTAATCCTGCATGAATTGATTGTTCAGATGCACCGCCAGGCGCGAGCCATCTTGCTGGATCGGCGAGGTGTAGCGGTAAATCAGATCCATGTCGATGCCGCGTGCGCGGACCAGGAACAGGTCCGGCGGCAGGTTCAGCGTCAGACTGATCGGGTTCGGTTGCAAACCATCGGCCTGCAGCTGGTTCTGATACTGCGTCAGCTCGGCAAACGTGGTGCGGCGATCGGTGCGCACCCAGTTTGGCGCATCATAGGCCTGACGCGGTGCCAGCATTTTCACACTGTCGATGGTTGAGGTATCCCCGCGCAGCAGCAGTTCGCCTTGCGCAATACCTTCGACGGCGGTCAGCAAATCGTTGTCATCGCGGCCGAGAATCAGCAGCATTTTTTCGTAGGGATTGTCCGGCTGGCTCACCATTTCCACCGTGGGTTTCTCCACCGGTGGCAGATCTTTCAGGAAGTCCGGGCGATGATCGTTGGTGGCAAACACCACCGCATGCTGTTCTTTTGGTAACTGGTTATACAGGACCGGAAAGGATTGACCACGCCACTGTGCTTTGCTGCCGAACCACGAAGCCAGAATCCCTGCGGCACGCTGCTGCAGCAGGTTAGGCTGATTGCTGAACACCATTGGCAATTGCAGTGGGCGGCTGTCGCGGGCATCAAAGAACGGTTCCGGGAAGTGCGACAGGTCGTTCTTTAACGGCAGCTTTTGCAGCGTCAGGTCGAGTTTGCTTTCTTTACCGATATCCATCCAGATGGTGCTGTTGGCCGGGTTTTCACACACGTTGGCGTAATGACCCACCAGTTCGAGGCGCACGCGGTTAAAGTCACCGATAAAGCGCGGATCGATCGGCAACTGAGTTTGATTTTCTTTGCCCAGCTGATCGGCGGTCACGGTGACCAGTCCCACCAATTCGTCGTTGAGATAGACCTTGAGTTGCGACAGCGTCGGAATCAGCGCCGGTGAAGGACGATAGCTGAGCGTCAGCATGGCGCGTGTCACCACTTCATCACTGCGCACGCCGAACTCAATCTGGCTGGTGGGCTCGGTGCCGCGCAGCGTCATGCTGCCCGGCGGCGGCGCGACCTGATTAAACAGCAGTTGGCTGTCGCGCAGCGGGGCATTGGCATCCAGCGGCTGGCTGACGACCGGCAGCGGTATCTGTGCACTGGCGCGCGGTGCTTCAGGGGCAGAAGGCTGCGGTGCGGCCTGTGCCAGCGTTGCAGTGCCCAGCAGCAGGGCAGTAAACCAGCTCAGTTTTCTCGTCATGGTCATATCATCAACTTATGAAAAATCGGTTTTGATTGCCGCAGGTGCGCGGCTAATGCCCTGCGGCAGCAGTGTTGCCAGCCAGCTCACCAGGGAAGTCAGTGCACGGAAAAGACGGCGCAGCGGAGCAGGGCCATACTCCGCCAGACGCAGGTAACCTTTGAAACCCAGCACCATAATATCGGCCAGACTTTGCACCGGTTTATCTTCAGGGAAGCCGTCTTGCCACAGTGCCCAGGTATCGGCGCGGGCGAAGGTGCACTGAATAAATTCAATATGCTGTTGGGTAGTGAGCTGATGCAGGCGAATACCGGCGCGTCGGCCAAATACGCGTTGTACCTGGCACGGGAAGCTGAATTCCTGCTGGCCACGGCGCAGCAGCAGCCACACGGGCTCATCCTCTTTTAGCGCATCCGCTTCACGCAGTTCGACGCCGACACCGCCATCGGAATAGTCGCGCAGGGTGCACGGCACCATATGGCCATCCTCACGCGCAATGGCGGCGGGCATGGCGATCTCCACACGGTGCGCTTCACGAATCTGGCGCGCTTCCACCGAAACCGCCACGGCACCGCCGAGAATAATCATGTTGTACACCACCCACACCAGGCTGACCCAGATGGTGAGCATCTCGTTGGCCGGGCCATACGCCATGCGCCAGAACGCCATGCCGATACCCGCGATATTCAACAGCACCAGCATCATATACGGCTTGGTGATCACCCAATCGAGATGGCGCTCTTCGACCAGGCCACCTTTGGCTGTGACGTTGAACTTGCCTTTGTGCGGGTTAAACAGCGCAACGGTGGTGGGGCGCGCGATATACCACGCCAGCACGGTTTCATACACTTCACTCCAGAACGAGTGACGCCAGCGTCCCTGAATGCGCGAGTTAGTCAGGCTGGTGTGCAGCATGTGCGGTAGCACATAGATGGCGATCGCCAGCGCCGGCGCGTAGATGATGTAGGCGTGGCATAGCAGAAACGCCAGCGGTGCCAGCAGGAAGATCAGACGTGGAATCCCGGCGAGGAAGTGCAGCATAGCGTTGGCGTAGCACAGGCGTTGCACCAGCTTTAAGCCTTTACCCATCAACGGGTTATCGAGACGGAAAATCTGCACCATGCCGCGTGCCCAGCGAATACGCTGGCCAATGTGCGCCGACAAACTTTCGGTGGCGAGGCCCGCCGCCTGCGGAATACGAATATAGGCAGAGGTGTAACCCTGACGATGCAGACGCAGCGAGGTGTGCGCATCTTCGGTTACGGTTTCCACCGCTATGCCGCCAATCTCATCCAGCGCGGCGCGGCGCAATACGGCGCAAGAGCCGCAGAAGAACGCCGCATCCCAGGTATCGTTACCGTCCTGCACCAGGCCGTAGAACAGCGAGCCTTCATTGGGTGTCTGGCGGAAGCGACCGAGGTTACGCTCGAAGGGATCGGGCGAGAAGAAGTGGTGCGGCGTTTGCAGCATCGCAAGGCGGTGATCCTTCAGGAACCAGCCCATGGTCATCTGCAGGAATGAGCGCGTCGGTACGTGGTCACAGTCAAAAATCGCCACGTAATCGCTGCGGCAGGCCACTTTCAATGCGTGATTGATGTTGCCAGCTTTGGCATGTTGATGGGTAGGGCGCACCACGTAATTGATGCCCACGCTGGCGGCAAATTCGCGAAACTCCTCGCGGCTGCCGTCATCCAGAAGGTAGATGTTGAGCTTGTCCTGCGGCCAGTCGATGCCCATCGCGGCATAAATGGTTGGTTTCACCACGCTCAGCGGTTCGTTGTAGGTGGGCACCAGGATATCGACGCTGGGCCAGGAAGTGATCTCGGGTGGCATGGAGACCGGCTGGCGATTGAGTGGCCACAGCGTCTGGAAATAGCCCAGTACCAGCACCGTCCATGAGTAGGTTTCAGCGCCAATCAGCAGCAGACCGAATGTCAGACTCAGCGGATCGTCCCAGTTCAGGGTTTCAGTGTAGCGCCACCATAAATAACGACAGGAAATGGTGAGTGACAGCACAATCAGCATGATAGTAGAGAGGCGGCCCGGCACGCGGCGCACCATCATCGCCAGGCCCCACAGCAGCAGTACAAAGACAAATTGCGTGGTGATGCCAAATGGCTGTGAAATACACAACAGCGCCAGCAGGCTGGCGACAATCGCCGCGACCATAAACAGCAGCTGGCGTACACGCGGTGGTAGTTTCTGCAACTGCTGTTCGGTACGCAGATGAATGCCCGTTTTCGCTATGTGCGCGGGAAGCGCTCCCAGCCACTGATAAAAATGCTGACGCCAGCGGAACAGGGGGCCAAACGCGTTAAACCGTTTACGCTCGCTGCGTGCGCTGTTGTCGAGCGGTAACACCAGCATCAGCCACAGGCTCTGCATGGCGTAACGCACAACGTCTAACGGGCGTGGACGTAGCGGCGAGATTTGCGGATAGTATCGCTGACGCTGTTGCAGCAAGCGCTGCCAGCCGGGCATTTCCAGCCGCAGCAGCGACCAGGCGAGCACGCACCATAGCAGATGCAACATCACGGTTAAGCGGCCCGCGCCGTGCTGGCGCGCCACGCGGGCACGGCTTTGCAGCGCCTGCCAGGCCTGAGGTATCAGCAGCCAGCGCAACGGATTCACGCCGCACCGCCCGCAACGTTCAGCAATAGCCAGTTCGCCAGCGTATTGATTTCTTCGCTCGCCAGCGCATGAGGACGATATTCGCCCACCGGTTGTTTCATCATCAAGGCTTCTGCCAGTGCTTCATCGCGGTGAATCACCTGCGGAATCAGATTCTTTAGCGTGCGCAGCCACAGTTGATGCAGATCCTGTTGCAGCTGACTGTTGGCGTTGAATTGATTGATCAGAAACAGCGTGTGCGGCAAAAAACGCGGATGGTGCAACCGCAACTGGCAGTTAGCATCCAGCGATAGCACCTGCAACAGGCGATCGGCGTGGAGGGCGAAGGATCGTTGCCACGGCAGCAGATCCGCTGGAAGGTCGAGGATCACCCAGCGATAGTGTGATTTCAGGGCCGGCAACGCCTTCAGCAACGGCGTGGCGAACGAGGTGTCGGCGTTTTGCAGACTTGAGCACTGCTGAGAGGTTAATGCGCCAAACGGCAGGAAATCGAGACCGGTTTGATAGCGCTGCGCGCACTGCTGCCACGGCTGCTGTTCCAGCAGTGCGGGAACCCAGCCCTGGGTGTGATTGAGCGGCAAGTTAAAATGGGCAGCCAGTTGATTCGAATCAGAAAAGTCGATGACCAGCACCGACTCCTGTAAAGCATTGAGCGCCCAGCCAAGTGCCGCACTGAGTGATGTTGCGCCACAACCGCCGCGCAAACCTTGTAAGGCAATGACCGGCATTAGCGTTCAGGCTCCTGGTCGGCGGATAATTCACGCAGCAGCGGCCAGCGCGTCAGCAGACTATTCAGTCGCTCTTCGCGGGCAATATCAATGTAACGAAATGCCTTAAGGGAAAAGGCTTCGCTCAGGGTATTAATGTCATCCTGATCTTCAGTGGTAGACGCGATCAGCGAAAAGGCATTCTTTGTTTTCATTACTTTTTGCCACCAAAAAACAGCAATGGATGAATTGTGGTTCTATTTTTTGTAAAGTTTAAACCCGGAAAAATGCGCAGACTATGTAAAAATCGATATCATTTGAGATAGCGCAGGTTTTAATTATTTCAGCAGTTCCAATCGTTGCCGTCTATATTAAACTAGCCTGGATTGTTCTGATCGCGAAACAAATATGAAAAATCGCTATGCGCTTGGCCTACAACAGGTTCAGCAGGAATTAGTTAACCTGCAAAATCCGGGGTTTTATTGGATTACCAGTCAGCGTCAGGAAGACGCGCGGGTACTGCTGCGTCAGGTGGTGAGCCATCAACAGGCGGCAACCCTGGTCAGTTCAGATGAGAAGCCTCAGTCTTTACTTACGCCGGACCCACTGACGGGCCCAGCGCGCATTCCCTTATTTTCGCTGCCGGCCAATAAACCCGGCCTGCAGCATCTGGAGAATGATTTCGCGCGTGTACTGAATAGCCGCAGTGGTTTAGTGCTGTTTTACAGCAATGCAGCGCTGTGGAGTAAATTATCCGAGGATGAACTCACGCTCTGGGTGAAACGCATGCGACGATTGTTAATCAAAAAACAAATCACGCTGCTACTGATCACTTCGGGGGCGTCAATTATTCATCTGCGTAATCATCTACAGCGTTATTTTCGCCAACTTGATGGTGTCGCACATTTAGAATTTCAACAGGATAGCTGGCAATATCGAATTAACTGGTGGTATTCCGCAGACAAATTACTGGCTGACCGTGCAATTCGATTGAGTTGTAATGAGAATCAATTCATTGCCATTAATGAAGTGGAACAAACTACGCCGCTTAGCCTCAATGATGAAAATCAGTTTCTGGCACAGGAAGGGGTGCTGGAAGGTGCGCCGCCGCTCTCCAGCCAGTGGCAACTGTTTAGCGACAATGAGAGCGTATTCTCGCGTGCCCAGCAGGCCAACGCTGCCACGGTCATTTTTAGCCTGGCCCATAACCAGGATATCAATGCCCTGGCAAAAATGGTCCATAGCTTGCGCCGCTCACGCGGTAACGCATTAAAGATTGTGGTGCGCGAAATTAGTACCAGTCTTAGGTATAGCGATGAGCGGTTATTGCTGGCGTGTGGTGTCAATGCCATCGTGCCCGGTGCACAAACGCTGTCACGCTTTCTCACCACGCTGGAAGGGATTCAGGGCCAGCAGTTTACGCGTCATGTTCCGGCCAACTTGCCCGCGCTGATGCAGGCATTACAGCCGCTGCAGCAAAAAGGGTATTTGCAGCTGGAGCCGTTCTGCGCGGCGGTACAGCAGCTGATGAGCAATACGCTGCTGCCGGAAAACGACAAGGGGCTGATGGTGGCATTGCGCCCGGTGCCGCAGCTGAAACCTGAGCAGATTCTGACGCTGTGTAAACCGCGTCGTTTTGGTGATTTGGTGACGCTGATTAACGATCGCATCTATCTGTTTCTATCATCCTGCCGCTTCAACGATTTGGATATCGCGTTGAAATCGATTTTCTCACTGCCGCACGATGAGTTGTTCAGTAATCGCGTGGTGTGGTTCGAGGACAACCAGATTTTGTCGGAAGTGCATAAGATTCGCCAGCTGACGCCGGTGGCGCAGCGTGAAGTGCCGATGGCACCGATTGAGGCCCCGCGGGCAAACAAGGTGTCCGCTTCTGACCTGCGTGGGGCGCAAACCCCGCAGCCTATTATTCTCAATCTCGATGGAGATCGCCGCTGATGACACTGATGGATTGGGTGCAGGTGGCGATCCTGCTGTTATTAATTTTACTGTTCCTGAAATCGTTGTTTGTGCGCTGGTTACCGCGCAGTAGCACCAGCCTGCTGATGCGTCTGCTGCCACCGCGTGCGCTGAAGTCGGAAGGGCAGTGGCAACGCAAATCTGCTAAAACGGATACCAAACCGTAATGAGTAATAACAAACCTTCGACGCTGCACGCTTCGTGGTGGCGCGGTCTCGGCGGCTGGAATTTCTACTTCCTGATCAAATTTGGTCTGTTGTGGTACGGCTACCTTAATTTTCATGCGCTGAGCAATCTGGTGTTCCTGGCGTGGCTGCTGTTCCCGCTGCCGTCACGTCGTTTGCATCGTGTGCGTCACTGGGTATCCTTGCCGATTGGCTTTGCGCTGTTCTGGCATGACACCTGGCTGCCGGGGCTGGAATCGATCATGAGCCAGGGTAGCCAGGTCGCGGGCTTCTCCTCAGCTTATCTGCTCGATCTGCTGGAGCGCTTTATCAACTGGCAAATGATTGGCGCAGGCTTTGTGCTGCTGGTGATCTATATGTTCGTGGCGCAGTGGATCCGCGTCACGGTGCTGGTTTCTCTGATGCTGATCTGGCTTAACGTGCTGACCATTGCCGGACCGGCGATGAATCTGCTGCCAACCAAAGCGGCGACACCGGAAGTGGCATTGAATAACCCTCCAGCCGCGACCAAAGCACCGGAGGGACTGGACCAGTCTGCACCACCGACCAGTGCCAATCTGACCTCCTGGCTCAATCGTTTCTACGACAGTGAGCGCCAGCGCGCCACCCATTTTCCGGATGCGCTGCCCGCGGATTCTCAGCCGTTTGATATTTTAGTGATCAACATCTGTTCGCTGTCATGGTCGGACATGGATGTGGCCCAGTTACGCGACCATCCATTGTGGAAGCATTTTGATATCCTGCTGGACAACTACAACTCTGCCACCGGCTACAGCGGTCCGGCAGGGATTCGTTTGCTGCGCGCCAGCTGCGGCCAGACTTCACACTCCAATCTGTATAAGGCCACCGACCAGCGCTGCTACCTGTTTGATAACCTGGCGAAGCTGGGCTTTAAGCAGGAACTGATGATGGATCATACCGGCGTGTTTGGTAACTATCTCAAAGAGCTGCGTGAAGAGGGCAATTTGCAGGCACCGCTGATGTCACAAGCGGGAATTGCGCCAGAATTGACCTCCTTTGATGGTTCGCCAGTGTTCAATGACGGGCAATTGATGCAGCGCTGGCTCGACGATCGGACTAAAAGCAGCGATGCGCGCAGTGCCACCTTCTACAACCTGATTCCGTTGCATGACGGCACGCGCGAGTTGGGCAGCACGCGCACCGCTGACTGGCAGCCGCGCGCTAAAATGCTGTTTGATCAGCTGGATACATTCCTGACCAATCTGGAGAAATCAGGACGCCGCGTGATGGTGCTGGTGGTACCGGAGCACGGTGCTGCGCTGCAGGGCGATAAAATGCAGATGTCCGGTCTGCGTGATATTCCCAGCCCGAGCATTACGCATGTGCCGGTGGGCATTAAGTTTGTCGGGATGAAAGCGCCACACCAGGGACAGCCGTTGAGCATTGATACACCAACCAGTCTGCTGGCGATTTCCGAGATCATTTCCCGCGTGGTGGATGGTCAGGTGTTTAACGCGCCGAACGTCAATATGTCGGTGTTAGCGGATAATTTGCCGCAATCACCGGTGGTGTCCGAGAATGATAATGCGGTGGTGATGATGTATCAGGGCAAACCCTGGATTCGCCTGAACGGCGGCGATTGGGTGCCCTATCCGCAATAATCTCTCAATGGCGGTGCAGCAGGTTGCACCGCCAAATTCGGTGCACAATTCCTAATCACCGATTTATCTCGTGTTTCCCGCCTCTTTTCGACTTTATCCCGGCGCAAATCAAGGCTGACCTGCGATATACTCGCTGCGCATTTCATCTATACCCGTCATTCTTCAAGTTGCAGGTGCGTTGGCTGTGCTCATTTACCCCAGTCACTTACCTGAGTAAGCTCCTGGGGATTCATTCCCTTGCCGCCTGCCTGCACCTTGAATAATTTAGGGTATTCATAGTCGATTTAAGTGGTCGGGAGAGGGTTTTGTTGCGCGTCAGTCGCTCGTTAACGATAAAACAGATGGCAACGGTGTCCGCCGTGGCGATGGTTACCATCAGCATCTTTATCGTCATCCAGTTATTCCACTTTGTGCAGCAGCGCAGAATCGATTACGCCCAGCAGATGGAAAATATCGCCCATACGGTGCGCCAGCCGTTGTCGGAGGCGGTGCTGAAAGGGGATATTCCGCAAGCCGAACGCATCCTGAATACGCTGAAACCGGCGGGCATTCTGTCGCGCGCCGATGTGGTATTGCCGAATGCGTTTCAGGCGCTGCACGCCGATTTTGTGCCGGAAAAACCGGTACCGCGCTTCGTGGCACGTCTGTTTGAACTGCCGGTGCAAATCACGCTGCCGCTTTATTCGGTAGAGCGTACTGGGCTGCCGAAGCCTATCGCCTATCTGGTGCTGCAGGCCGACTCTTCGCGGGTATACCAGTTCCTGCTCAGCACGCTCTCGACCATGATCACCACCTATTTGCTGCTGGCGCTGATACTTTCGGTGTCGATTAGCTGGTGTATCAATCGCCTGATCGTCCATCCTTTGAGAAGTTTGTCGCGTGATTTGCAGGAGTTGCCACCGCAGGCCATTCTCACGCACAAGCTCGACCTGCCGCATAATCATCGCGACGATGAAATCGGCATGCTGATCCGCAGCTACAACCGCAATCAGCAGGTGCTGGAGTCGATTCATGATGAAATGAGTCGCATGACCACCCATTTTGCTGTCACCGATCTGCCTAACCGCGCCCTGTTCCTCGCGTTGCTGGATCAGCACGCCAGCCATCGCCATAGCCGTCAGCCATGGGGATTGATGGTGATCCGTATCGAAACACTGCAGGAAGCCAACGGCGTACTGAGTGATGAGCAGCGCGATACGCTGATGCTGACGCTGGTAGAGAAAATTCGCAGCACCGTTGACGATCACACGTTACTGGCACAAACCGGGCCGAGCGATTTCGCGCTGCTGATGAAGCGCGCGCACAACCCGTTCCGCGCCATGCGTCTGGCGCGCAACCTGATGATTCGCATTAACCAGCCGGTGAACCTGCATCAACTTCAGCTGCGTCCAAACGCCAGTATTGGCCTGGCGCTGCATGATGACAGTGTCGTCAGTGCCAGCGAGCAACTCGACCGCGCGACCTCGGCAATGATGTCGGCGCGTCATCAGGGCAAAAACCAGATTCTGTTCTTTGATCCGGCGCTGACTGAGCGGGCGCAAAAACGCCTGACGCAGGAGCACGATATCCTGCAGGGGTTGCAGGATGGTCAATTTGCACTTTATCTGCAGCCGCAAATCAATATGCAAACCGGTGAGCTGGCGGGCGCGGAAGCGCTATTGCGTATGCGTATGCCGGATGGCAGCTATGGTTTGTCAGAAGAGTTTATCGCCAGCGCGGAAGAGATTGGGGTGATTTCCGCGATTGGGCGCTGGGTGTTTGAAGAAGCCTGCCGCATCCTTGCCGCGTGGCAGAAGCTCGGCATCAATATTCCGCTGAGCGTCAATATATCGGCAGTTCAGTTGCGTGACCCCAGCATGGTGAGCCATTTGCAAGGCTTGCTGGAGCGCCATCGTATTGCACCCGGCAATTTCGTGCTGGAAATTACCGAAACCGCGCAGATTGGCGATGCCGAGCAAGCGATTTCGCTGCTGCGTTCACTGCAGCAAACCGGCGTGGCCGTGGCGCTGGATGATTTTGGCATGGGTTACTCCAATCTCAATTACCTGCATCAGTTTAAAGCGCTGCCGGTGAACAAGCTGAAGATGGACCGCAGTTTTGTCGCGGCGCTACCGGATGATGACACCATGGTGCGTATTGTCGCGGCGATTGCGGACATCATTCATCTGGATGTTATTGCTGAAGGCGTGGAAACCGATGAGCAGCGAGACTGGCTGCTGGCACGCGGAATTACTATAGGGCAAGGCTACTTATACGCTGAAGCGCTCCCTCTTAACGTCTTCAACCAACGCTGGCTTGACAGCTCGTCACATCCTGAATAATCACATTGTTTATTGATTTTCCTCACGAAATTGCAGTCAGATAGTTTGCTGAAGCGTTTCAGTTCATAGTTAGAGTTTTGTAACTTTTGTAAGGAATGTAAGGGTATATTAATCCTGTTATCGGAGTGTTATTTTCCCGCAATCGGTAAGGTTTTTCGCTTCCAGGCGGCTTGCCGCATGCGATCTCCATAATAATGGCGGTGAATTCCGTCTATACCTGGACACCTGTTATGAAACTGTTCAAAAGCCTCTACTTCCAGGTGCTGGTTGCCATCGGCATCGGCGTCCTGTTAGGTCACTACTATCCTGAGTTAGGCGCGCAAATGAAGCCGCTTGGCGATGGTTTCGTTAAGCTGATCAAGATGATCATCGCCCCCGTGATTTTCTGTACGGTGGTGACCGGTATTGCCGGCATGGAGAGCATGAAAGCAGTTGGACGGACTGGCGCAGTTGCGCTGCTCTACTTTGAAATTGTCAGCACCATCGCACTGATTATTGGCCTGGTCGTGGTTAATGTGGTGCAGCCGGGCGCGGGGATGAACGTTGATCCCGCGACTTTGGATGCCAAAGCCGTGGCGGTTTACGCCCAACAGGCGCAAGAACAGGGTGTTGTTGCCTTCTTGCTTGATATTATCCCGGGTAGCGTGATCGGTGCCTTTGCCAGCGGTAATATCCTGCAAGTGCTGCTGTTCGCCATTCTGTTTGGTTTTGCCCTGCATCGTCTGGGTAACGCCGGTACTGTGATGTTCAACGTCATTGAGAGCTTCTCCAAAGTGATCTTCGGCGTTATCAATATGATTATGCGCCTTGCGCCGATCGGTGCCTTCGGTGCCATGGCGTTTACCATTGGTAAATACGGTGTGGGCTCACTGGTGCAGCTCGGTCAGCTGATTATCTGCTTCTACATCACCTGCGTGCTGTTTGTGGTGGTGGTGTTAGGTTTGATTGCACGCTGGGCCGGCTTCAACATCTTCAAATTTGTTGCCTACATCAAAGAAGAGCTGCTGATCGTGCTGGGTACCTCTTCATCTGAATCTGCGCTGCCGCGCATGCTGGATAAGATGGAGAAGCTGGGTTGTAAGAAATCGGTGGTGGGTCTCGTTATTCCAACGGGATACTCTTTTAACCTTGATGGCACCTCGATTTACCTGACCATGGCGGCGGTATTCATTGCCCAGGCCACCAATGCGCACATGGATATCTTCCACCAGATCACGTTGTTAGTGGTGCTGCTGCTCTCCTCAAAAGGCGCAGCGGGCGTGACCGGCAGTGGCTTTATCGTGCTGGCGGCCACCTTGTCTGCAGTCGGACATTTGCCGGTAGCGGGTCTGGCGCTGATTCTGGGTATCGACCGCTTTATGTCCGAAGCGCGTGCATTGACCAACCTGGTGGGTAACGGCGTGGCGACGGTTGTCGTGGCGAAGTGGGTCGGTCAGCTGGATGAGAAGCAGATGAAAGCGACGCTTTCTTCAGCGAAAAAGGTCAATAACGCCTCACAAACCAGCGTCTGATCGTCTATTTGCGTTAATTTCCCGAGAAATGCCCGCTGTCGCTTGCCCTGACAGCGGGCATTTGCATAATAAACCCCATTGATTTTTTTCCCGATTTTTTACCTCGTTGCGCGACATCCTGACCTTCCTGTGGTCAAAGAGTCTGTTCTTCATTAAACGTGGCGGCTATGGGCCGCGCCGGTCACCAAAGATGTGACCGTACATGTCGCGATAACGAGCGTTGATCTGTTTATGTAGGGGTTCACATGCAGGGCACCAGAATTCGACTTTTGGTTGGCGGATTAATCCTTGCGGCATCCGGCTTTGGCGCGCACGCCGAGACACTCCAGCCCGATCCCGCGTGGCAGGAAGGCAAACTGGACAATGGTTTTAGCTGGCAGTTACTCACCACGCCACAACGTCCAAGCGATCGTATTGAATTACGTCTGATTGTTAACACCGGTTCACTGGTGGAGAGCGCTCAGCAAACCGGTTTCAGCCATCTGATACCGCGTCTGGCAATGGTGCACAACACCGCGCTGGATACCAATCAACAGCGTTCACTGTGGCAGCAAGCCATGGATCCGCAACGCCCGTTGCCGCCAGCGATCTCATCGTACGATTACACCCAATACAACCTGAGCTTGCCCAACAACCGCCCGGAGCTGCTGAAAGAAGCGCTGAACTGGCTGGCGGCGACCGCAGGGAAAATGACCATCAATGAGCAGGTGGTATCAACCGCGCTGACCGCGACCGATCCGATTGCCACCTGGCCGCCAAATACCCAGGATGTCTGGTGGCGCTATCGCCTGAAGGGTTCAGCGATGCTGGCGCACGATCCGGGCGAGCAGCCGCGTGCGCCGGTGGATATTGCACAGCTCAACAGCTTCTATCAGCAGTGGTACACGCCGGATGGCATGACCCTGTATGTGGTGGGCAACGTTGACAGCCGCAGCATGGCAGAACAAATCAACAAAACCTTCTCCGCGCTGAAGGGGAAACGGGTTGCGCCCGCAGCGCTGCCTACGCTCTCTCCTTTGCCGCATCAGCCTGTCAACCTGGTGAATGGCGGGATGAGTCAGGATCGCCTGTCTCTGGTGTGGGATACGCCGTGGCAACCGATTCGTGACTCACAGAACTTACAGCACTATTGGCAGAGCGATTTGGCGCGTGAAGCGCTGTTCTGGCATGTGCAACGCGCTCTGGCGGACAGCAAAGCACAGAGCGTGCAGGTGGGCTTTGATTGCCGCGTGCTTTACCAGCGTGCGCAGTGTTCCATCAACATGGACAGCCCGAACGCATCGCTGGCGCAGAACATGAACCAGGTGGCGAAAGAACTGGCGGCAGTACGTGATAAAGGGTTACCGCAGGATGAGTTTGATGCGCTGATGGCGCAGAAGCTGCTGGAACTGAATAAGCTGTTCGCCACCTATGCGCGCACAGATACCGATATCTTGATGGGGCAGCGTCTGCGCTCGCAGCAAAATGCGGTGGTGGATATCGCGCCGGAGCAGTATCAAAAGCTGCGTCAGGCGTTTCTCAGTGGGTTGACGCGTGACCAGCTGAATCAGGAATTGCGCCAGCAGCTGACGCAGGAACTGACGATGGTGCTGATTCAACCCCAAGGTGAAGCTGAGACCAACGTGAAGATGCTGCAGGACGACTGGGATAAAGTGATGAAGGTACCGGATGCGCCTGCGGCACCGGCGGCTTCTGATGAAGCTAAACCGGAAAGTAACGGCAGCGCGAGCGCGGCCGACCCGGCTCAACCCTCGTCATGACGCAGGATTTATCATTCATGGCCGAGTCATAAAGTCTTATGATTCATGGCATATGAGATCGCCAAAAAAATTTGAGTAGCAGCACAAAAGTGCCTTGAGGCGCTTTTGAACATCACATCCATGCAGCCACGTCGCTGCGTTTCAGGGCATGAATTATCCCTGAAATAATTTGAGCCGCATTAAGGCGGCAAGTATGTTCATCGCCAGTCACTGACTTAAGCCGGTGACTGGGGTGACTGCGTGCAGCCAGCGCCGCTGCGGTTCAAATTATGAAGGGGATTATGTCTTAGCGCGTAGCCATTCGGTGACCAGCATCGGCCAACTGGCGAGGGGCAGATCCGCGACGCCGCGAATGCCAAATCCATGGCCGCCTTTCTGATAAAAGTGAATTTCCACCGGCACCTTGTGCTCACGCAGGGCGCTGAAAAACACCATGCTGTTGTTTACCGAAACCGCGTCATCATCGCTAGCGTGAATCAGCAGCGTGGGCGGTGTCTGCGCATGTACGCGCGTTTCCATGGAATACGCATCAATCAACCTCTGATCCGGCCATGCGCCGAGCAGGCGAGTGCGCGAGCTTTCGTGTGCCAGACCGTCGCGCATGCTTATCACCGGGTAGAGTAGCACCATGGCATCTGGACGTGGCGAGAAGCTGTCGGCCTGATCCTGCACTGGATAAATTTTCTCACCAAAGCGCGTCCCCAGGCTGGCAGCCACGTGCCCACCCGCTGAGAAGCCCATCATCACAATGTATTTGCCGTTCATGCCGCGCTGCGCACGATCGCGCAACACGCGCACCGCACGTTGTGCATCGGCCAGTGGGGCATCGGGACCTTCGTGATGGCCATCGTAAGGCAGGCGATAAGTCATCACTGCCAGCGTATACCCCATCGATGTGAAGAACGTGGCGAGGGCACTGCCTTCACGGTCAATCAGCACTCGCTGATAGCCGCCGCCGGGCGCCACCAGCAGCGTTATGCCGTTGGAGGTTTCCGGGTGCCAGATTGCCATTTCAGGGCAACGCACGCCGGTCGCGGCGCGGTCATAAGGTTCGTACTCTTTGGCGAGATCGACGATTTGCGGTTGAGCGCGCGAATCACTCGCGCCTGGCGCATCACCGTGTGGCCAGATATTAATGATTTCTGTGTGCATAAATCAGTCCTGAGCGAGTCGTGTTGTCATTATTTTGTTCGCGGCCGGATTAACAGCGTCCTGCTGTTGTTGATTAAAACATGGTCTGTTTTCGCGCTGGCGTCCAGCCGAAAACCCACCATTTCTGCAGTTTCGGACTATGCCTGGCGGCCCGATTTCTGTCCGTAATCTATTGAATTTAAATTGATATGGTAAGGGTTACTAAACTGGCGTAGGCGGATATGAGCCAAAGATGGATCGCTGGCGAGGTTAGTTAAAATTCACAGTGTAATCTCGGGATTTAAGGCAAATTATCCTGTGCATTGTGTAAGTCGTGATTATCAAATCAACAGCGGCAAAGTGAACGACTGGCGCCCTGCATCGTGCCAACGGATATCCAGCGGCGCCACGCGTCGTGCCTGAAATAGTGCCGCTGGGAAATGTTGAGGGGAGGGTTATTGCGGCATAGCGCTTAAAGGGATAATGGCTCCGCGATGCTGGATCACCGTGCTGGCGGTGAGATGACCGCGCGCGGCCGCATCTACTGCCCTCCCTCCGGCTAAACGTACAGCCAGATAACCGGCGCTGAAAGAGTCGCCTGCGGCAGTGGTGTCGATCACCTTCTCTTTTGCCAGCTTGATGGCGGGCACTTCACGCAGCGGCTCATCGCCTATCGCCACTAAACAGGAATTGGCACCGCGTTTGATGGCAATTTCCTGCACACCGGCTTCGCGCGTGCGTGCAATCACTGCGTCCAGCGGCTGTTCACCCCACAGCAGGTGCTCATCATCCAGCGTCAGGAAGGCGATATCGGTGTGATGCAGCATCTCGGCATAAGCCTGTTGCGCGCTGGATTTGTCTGCCCACAGACGTGGACGATAATTGTTATCGAAAATGACCTTGCCACCGTTTTGGCGACAGGCGCTGAGCAGTGCCATCAGTTTCTCTCGGCTGGTGGCCGGCAGAATCGCCAGGCTTATACCGCTGAGATAGAGGTAATCGTAGTGGGCCAACTGGGCGCAAATCGCGTCAGAGTCTGGGCCATCCAGCCAGAAGCGCGCAGCGGCATCATTGCGCCAATACCAGAAGGTGCGCTCGCCGTGTTCGTCGGTTTCAATGAAGTAGAGGCCCGGCATTTTATTGTCGAGGCGCTGAATGAGCTGGGTGTGAACCTGCTCCTGCTGCCAGGCAGCGATCATCTGGTCACTGAAACTGTCGGTGCCCAGCGCGGTGACATAGTCCACCCGCAACTGCTGGCTATCTGACTGGCGTGCCAGATAAACCGCCGTGTTTAGCGTGTCGCCGCCAAAACCACGTTTGATGTTCTCACCTTTTTCGGACAGCTCAATCATGCATTCGCCAATGATGGCAATGTTCTTCTGCGTCATGGTCTTCGGCCTGTAGTGAATTCTGCCCTCGAGTCTCGCGTCTGGTATGGCAGCTGTCAATGGTTTTTAAAACGATGTTTTAATTTAACTTAAGGTGCCTGCACCCACTTTCCACGGCGATTTAACGGACAAAGCGCCGCTTGTTTTGCCGATTAAGCCTGAAACGCGCTGATACACTCAACTGCTCGTGAGGTGGCTGAGACCAATAAAGTTATCGTGTTACTCGCCGATACTTGCCGCTGAGAAACAATTTGCAGGCACCCACCACCTACCAGGAAAAAACCATGGTGATGAACAATTTAAGTCATCGGCTGCCTATTTCAATTGAACTGGAGCAACAACAGGAAACGCGTTTCTTCTGGCAGCAGTGCCAACGATTCTATACTTTCCAGCCGATTTACCAGGTCTCCGGCCGTTTACTGGCTATTGAATTACTGACTGCGGTGACACACCCCTCCGCACCAGAGAAAAGGTTGTCGCCCGAAACCTATTTTGATGCGCTGACTATCGCGCAGCGCCTTGATGTCGTCGAGGAACAGCTTGAGCTGTTATTACAGTGGTCACACTTTTTCAGTCAGCGTCAGCTGGTGGCCTCGGTGAATATTGATGGTCCGACGCTGTTAGCCATTGAGCAGCATGACGATATCCGCCAGTTGATTACGCAACTCCCCTGGGTGCGATTTGAACTCACGGAGCACCACGCATTGCCGCAGGAAGAGATGGTGGCGAAGATGCCTGAACTGGGCCCGCTGTGGCTCGATGACTTTGGATCCGGCATGGCAAACTTCTCTGCGCTGACTGAGCTGCGCTATGACTACATTAAACTGTCGCGCGAACTGTTCATGCTGCTGCGCTCTACCGATGAAGGCCGCTCGCTGTTCTCCATGCTACTGGCGTTGATCAATCGCTATTGCAACGGCGTTATTGTTGAAGGCGTGGAGACCGAAGAGGAGTGGCAGCAGGTACGCAATTCACCTGCAATGGCGGCACAAGGCTATTTCTTCTCGCGGCCTGTTCCCTTCAGCACGCTGGAATCCCTGGCGCTCGAGCTTCCCTGATCCCGATCCGCAACGTCTCGACTACAGTTATGTGAGACGTTGAGGGCAAGGAGGAAGCAGAATGTCACGTACGGGAAAAGTCCTGAGTTGGGTTTTCGGGATTTTATTGTTGTTGGTTGTGGTGGTGGTGGTGATTATCGCCACGTTTGACTGGAACCGCCTGAAGCCAACCATCAACCAAAAAGTCTCCACTGAGTTAAACCGGCCTTTCGCCATTCGGGGCGATCTGGGTGTTGCCTGGGTGCGCAATCGCGAAGAACCCGGTTGGCGCAGTTGGGTGCCGTGGCCGCAGGTGCATGCTGATGACATTATGCTGGGCAATCCGCCGAATATTCCCGATGTCACCATGGTGCATTTGCAGCGCGTTGAAGCTACGCTTGCGCCGCTGGCGCTCCTGCGTAAACAGGTTTATTTGCCGTGGATTAAAATGCAGCTGCCCGATGCGCGGCTGGTGCAGACGGCGGATAAAAAGAATAACTGGACCTTCAACTTAGCCAGCAGCGAGAACAGCGATGCCAATGCGCCGCCTTCTGCCTGGTCTTTCCGCCTCGATAATATCCTGTTCGATAAAGGCCAGATTCGTTATCGCGATGCCATCAATAAAGCCGATGTGACCGTCACCCTTAATCCACTGGGCAAACCGGTGCCTTACGCGCAGGTAGCGGGCGGTAACGACCAGCAGAAAGGCGCGGGCGATTTTGTCTTTGGCTGGCAGGCGGAGGGGACATACAACGATCAGAAACTGACTGGCGACGGCAAGATCGGCGGCATGCTCTCGTTGCGCAGCAAAACCACACCGTTCCCACTGCAAGTTGATTTGCGCAACGGCACCACGCGCGTGCGCGTTGACGGGACGTTGCAGGATCCTTTAAATCTCGGCGGGCTGGATGTGCGTCTGCGCTTTGCTGGCGATACGCTGGCGAATCTGTACGGTTTAACCGGCGTGCTGCTTCCTGATACGCCGCCGTACGAAACTGACGGCCATTTGATCGCGCGCTTCAATGAAGAGAAAGGGCCGCTGTTCCGTTACGAAAACTTCAATGGGCATATTGGCGATAGCGATATTCACGGCTCGCTGGCTTATCACCAGGTGAAACCGCGCCCAACGTTGACCGGAGAATTAACCTCGAACCAGTTGCGCATGGCGGATTTAGGCCCGCTGATTGGCGTAAATTCGGGCAAGGGCAGTGAGAAAACCCAGCAGGCTAAAGCCCAGCGTGGTGACGCTTCGACTCAACCGGCCGATCGCGTGCTGCCACATGACAAGTTTGATACCAAAAACTGGGACGTGATGGATGCGGATGTGAAATTCAGCGGAAAACGCATCGAACACAGCAGCAAGCTGCCGCTTAGCGACCTTTATACCCATCTGCAGTTGAAAAACGGTGACCTGCTGCTCGATCCGCTGCGCTTCGGCATGGCGGGCGGTAGTATCAACTCCACCATTCATCTGGAAGGGGATAAAAGCCCGATGCGCGGTCGCGCGGATTTGCATGCGCGTAAGCTGCAACTGCGTCAGCTGTTCCCGAATGTCACGGCGATGCAGCGTAGCCTGGGTCAGTTAAACGGCGATGCCAGCCTGAGCGGTACCGGCAACTCGGTGGCGGATATTCTGGGGACCAGCAACGGCGAGCTGAAACTGCTGATGAATGACGGATTGATCAGCCGTAGTCTGATGGAAATTGCCGGCCTGAATGTCGGTAACTATGTGGTCGGCAAACTGTTTGGCGATGATGAGGTGCGCATCAACTGTGCCGCCACCGATCTCAATATCCGTCAGGGTCTCGCCACGCCGAAAGTGTTTGTGCTGGATACGGAGAATGCGGTGATTAATGTCACCGGCAACGTTAACTTTGCCAATGAAAGGCTGGACTTATCCATTAATCCAGAGAGCAAAGGCATTCGTATCATCACCTTGCGATCGCCACTGTATGTGCGTGGCACCTTCAAAAATCCGGATGCGGGAGTGAAAGCCGGGCCGCTGATCGCACGTGGCGCTGCTGCGGTGGCGCTGGGCGCAGTGGTGGCGCCGGCCGCCGCACTGCTGGCACTGATTTCACCCAGTGATACAGATGCCAACCAGTGCAGCAACGTGTTGCAGCAGATGAAAAGTAAAAAGTGATCAGTTGCGCCACAGAACTTTGATGATGTGATAACCAAAGGCGGTTTTCACCGGCCCGTAAGGTTGCAATAGCGGGCAGGAGAACACCGCCTTATCAAAGGTGGGCACCATCTGGCCTTTACGGAATTCACCCAGATCGCCGCCGTTACGTCCCGATGGACAGGTGGAGTGTTTTTTTGCCAGCTGCTGGAAGTTTGCGCCCTTTTCCAGTTGGGCCAGCAGGGATTTGGCCTGCGCTTCATCCTTGACGAGGATGTGCAAAGCTGCCGCGGTTTTCGCCATGTTGGTGTCTCTGTATGTATGTATAATGTTCGGCGCATTATATCCCCGTCCTACTTCAAATTGCAGGTGCGTTGGCTGCGTATGCTTGATACGGTGACTGATTGAGTCAGTTACCGGGAGTCGCTCACCTGTCCATATTCCTGCCATGCGAAATCGTCAGGGGATCTCCTTTTCATTAGTTGAGTGATATTCCGTTATGCGTTTAAACCCCGGCCAACAACGTGCTGTCGAATTTGTCACCGGTCCCTGCCTGGTGCTGGCCGGTGCAGGCTCGGGTAAGACCCGCGTCATCACCAATAAAATCGCCCATCTGATCCGCGAGTGTGGCTATCAGGCGCGCCATATCGCGGCCGTCACCTTCACCAATAAAGCCTCGCGTGAGATGAAGGAGCGTGTCGCGCAAACCCTCGGGCGCAAAGAGGCGCGCGGCCTGATGATCTCCACCTTCCATACGTTGGGACTGGAGATCATCAAACGTGAATACAAAGCGTTAGGAATGAAAGCGAGCTTCTCGCTGTTCGACGATCAAGATCAGCTGGCGCTGTTGAAAGACCTCACTAAACAGTGGCTGGAGGAAGACAAAACGCTGTTGCAGCAGCTGATCTCCACCATTTCCAACTGGAAGAATGATCTGGTCGATCCGCAGGGTGCGGCTGGCCTGGCCAAATCCCAGCGCGACCAGATTTTTGCCCACTGCTATCAGCTGTACGACCAGCATCTGAAATCCTGCAACGTACTGGATTTCGACGATTTGATTGCGCTGCCGACGCTGTTGCTGCAACGCAATCAGGAAGTGCGCGAGCGCTGGCAGCAGCGTATTCGCTATTTATTAGTTGATGAGTATCAGGATACCAACACCAGCCAGTATGAGCTGGTGAAACTGCTGGTGGGCGCGCGGGCGCGTTTCACCGTGGTCGGTGATGATGACCAGTCAATTTACTCCTGGCGTGGCGCACGACCGCAAAACCTGGTGTTGCTGAAAGAGGACTTTCCGACGCTGGAAGTGGTGAAACTGGAGCAGAACTATCGCTCAACCCAGCGCATTTTGAAGTCAGCTAACATCCTGATTGCCAATAATCCGCATGTGTTTGAGAAGCGCCTGTTCTCCGAGCTGGGTGAGGGCAGCGAGCTGAAGGTGCTGAGTGCCAACAATGAAGATCATGAGGCCGAAAGGGTCGCCGGTGAGTTGATTGCTCATCACTTCGTTAATAAAACCGCCTATAAAGATTATGCAATTCTCTATCGCGGCAACCATCAGTCACGCGTCTTTGAAAAGCAGCTGATGCAGAACCGTATTCCTTATCGCATCTCTGGTGGCACCTCGTTTTTCTCGCGCCCGGAAATCAAAGATTTGCTGGCCTATCTGCGCGTACTGACCAATCAGGAAGACGACAGTGCTTTCCTGCGTATCGTTAACACGCCGCGCCGTGAGATTGGGCCTGCCACGCTGCAGAAGCTGGGTGAATGGGCCAACTTGCGCAATAAAAGTCTGTTCAATGCCAGCTTCGATATGGGGCTGCAACAGACGCTGAGCGGGCGCGGACTGGAGCATCTGCAGCGTTTTACTCAATGGCTGAATGAGATTATCCAGCTGACGGAACGCGAACCGGTGAATGCGGTACGCGATCTGATTCGCGGTGTCGATTATGAAAGCTGGTTGGTTGAGACCTCGCCAAGCCCCAAAGCCGCCGAAATGCGCATGAAAAACGTCAACACGCTTTTCCAGTGGATGACCGAGATGCTGGAAGGTGACGAACTCAATGAGCCGATGACGTTGGCGCAGGTGGTGACGCGCTTTACGCTGCGCGACATGATGGAACGCGGCGAGAGCGATGAGGAGAGCGATCAGGTGCAATTGATGACCTTGCACGCCTCCAAAGGGTTGGAGTTCCCGTATGTTTATCTGGTCGGTATGGAAGAGGGGTTGTTACCGCATCAGAGCAGCATTGATGAGAACAACATCGAAGAGGAACGCCGTCTGGCCTATGTGGGCATTACCCGCGCGCAAAAAGAGCTGACCTTTACCCTGTGCCGTGAACGTCGTCAGTATGGCGAACTGGTGCGTCCGGAACCGAGCCGCTTCCTGATGGAGTTGCCGCAGGATGATGTGGTGTGGGAGCGCGAGAAAAAGGTGATCAGCGCCGAGGAGCGGGTGAAAACCGGGCAGACGCGCGTCGCGGGCTTACGTGCGATGCTGGAGAATGCGAAGAAGGGGTAAATCCCCCGCCGTTCGTTCAGGCCAGGCCTGTAGCGATAACCGTTGCGAGCGTAGCGGAGGCAAGACGAAAAGCTCCCGGCAAAGCGGAGTTCACATGCCGTCAATGAGCATTTGACGGGAGCTTTTCAACGCAGCATCAGCAAGCGCAGCAGGTTTGATTAAGAGATAGTCAGCAACCAGTGCACATAAGACTGGTAATGACTCTCTTGTTCCAGCAACTCGGCACGCAGCGGATGCGCATCCAGCCAGCCAGCAGGGAGTGTCAGGTGCAGCGCATCATCATCCGCCTGTAAACGAACCGCAGGCAGCGTGTCATCGCGACGACGGCTGGAGAAAATAATCGCCAGACGCAGTAAACGGCTTAAGCGTTCCGCCATACGTGGTGGCACAGCGTTCTGCTGCGTCAGTAAAGCGAGATCGATACTGCCACTCTGATTCTGCAGCAGGCAGGCGAGCATTTTTTTCTGTGCGGGCGTAAAACCAGGAAGATCGAGATGGCGAATCAGGTAAGCGGCGTGCTGGGGTGCCTGGCGGAAATCGACGCTCAGGCCTATTTCGTGAATTGAACAGGCGCTCAGCAGCAGATCGCGACATCGGTTATCCAGCTTCCAGACAGTGCTCACCTGGCGGAAAAAGCTTTCAGCCAGCTGACGCACGCGGCTTGCCTGCTCCACATCGATAGAGAAGCGGCGCTGGACGTTTTGCAACGTGCGGCTACGAATGTCGCGGTCAATCGGCAGATGCAGCATGCCGTACACCAACCCCTCACGCAGTGCGCCACCGGCCAGCGTCATGCTGTCGATGCTTAGTTCATGGAAGATAGCGATTAGAATCGACAGGCCGCTGGGGAATACCAGCGCGCGCTCGAGTGTCAATCCTTCGATTTCCAGCTCTTCCAGCTTGCCGCACTGAATCGCACGCTGTTTTAGCTGCTGCAGCTTGCTCAGGGTGATGCGTTCATCCATACCCTGCGCAACCATAATTTCCTGCAGTGCCTGCACGGTGCCAGAAGCACCGACGCAGATCTGCCAGCCTTTTTCGCGCAGTGCCGCCGCGACCGGACGAATCATGTCACGGGCCGCTAATTCAGCCTGCTCGAAATTCTCTTTCGCCAGGTGACGATCGCCAAAGTAGCGTTCCAGCCAGGTGACGCAGCCCATCGACAAACTAAACAACGTGGTTGCGTGCGAACCCTCGCCGGTGACCAGCTCGGTGCTGCCGCCGCCGATATCCACCACCAGGCGCTGATCAGAGCCTCCGGTAGTGTGGGCAACACCTTGATAAATAAGGCGTGCTTCTTCCTCGCCGCTGATGACATTCACCGGGCAGCCAAGAATTTCTTCGGCGTGAGTCAGGAAGTCCTGGGCATTTTCAGCAATACGCAGCGTAGCCGTGGCGACTACGCGGATTTGCTCGGGGGGAATATCTTGCAGCTGTTCAGAGAAGAGTTTCAGACATTGCCAGCCACGCTGCATCGCCTCGGCGGAGAGGTGATTGGCTTTGTCCAGACCGGCAGCCAGACGTACCTTACGCTTTATACGCGCAATGGTCTGAATACTGCCGGACACTTCGCGCACCACCAACATATGAAAGCTGTTAGAGCCTAAATCAATCGCAGCATAAAGTGACGATGCGCTCAGCATGGTGTGCTTAACTCGAACGTTTACGGTTGTTATTGCGCGGCGCGCCGCTACGACGGTTGCTGTTGTTCCCGCCACGGCGTGGGCCGTTTCCAGAACGGCTGCGCTGCAGACGTTTCGGCGGAGGCAGCTCACTCATCAGTGCTTCACTGCTGTACTTACTCACCGGAATACCGTGACCAATGTACTCTTCAATCGCTGGCAGGTTCAGTGCGTACTCTTCGCACGCCAGGCTGATGGAGTGTCCGCTGGCACCCGCGCGGCCGGTACGACCGATGCGATGCACGTAGTCTTCACGGTCGTCAGGCAGATCGTAGTTGAACACGTGGGTCACTGCAGGAATGTGCAGACCTCGCGCCGCAACGTCAGTCGCGACCAGAATATCCACATCACCTTTGGTGAAGTCATCCAGAATACGCAGACGTTTTTTCTGTGCCACATCGCCCGTCAGCAGACCTACACGGTGACCGTCCGCGGCCAGATGGCCCCAGATATCTTCACAGCGGTGTTTGGTGTTGGCGAAGATGATGGCGCGGTCGGGCCACTCTTCTTCGATCAAGGTTTGCAGCAGACGCATCTTCTCTTCATTCGAAGGGTAGAAAAGTTCTTCTTTGATGCGGTGGCCGGTTTTCTGCTCCGGTTCCACTTCCACGTATTCAGCGTTGTTCATATGTTCGAACGCCAGTTCACGTACGCGGTAAGAGAGGGTCGCCGAGAACAACATGCTCAGACGCTGGGTGGCCGGCGGCATGCGGCGGAACAACCAACGGATATCTTTAATAAAGCCAAGATCGAACATGCGATCGGCTTCATCCAGAACCACGACCTGAATGGCGCCGAGGTTGATGTGATTTTGTTTCGCATAGTCGATGAGGCGACCGGTGGTGCCCACCAGGATATCGACGCCATCGGCCAACACTTTCAGCTGTTTGTCGTAGCCGTCACCGCCATAAGCCAGACCCAGTTTCAGACCCGTGACTTTCGACAGTGGCTCTGCATCGGCATGGATCTGCACAGCAAGTTCACGCGTCGGGGCCATGATCAGCGCACGTGGCTGATTAATCTGGCGGCCTTCAGCGGCTGGATGAGAAAGAAGATGATGAAACGTTGACGTCAGGAACGCCATCGTTTTGCCGGTACCGGTTTGCGCCTGACCCGCAACATCACGCCCTGAAAGCGCAAAAGGCAGTGCCAACGCCTGAATAGGCGTGCAGTTAGAAAAGCCTTTGGTATCAAGGGCTTCAACCACCTGTGGGTGCAGGGCGAAGTCGGAAAACTTCTGTTCAGTTAAGTGTGTTTTGCTCATAGTGTGGTAGAATATCAGCTTACTAGCGCTTTACGAAAGCGTATCCGATGAAATAAAGTCAACCTACGTTGGTATATTTTACGCCAATTCGCCAGGCACAATCTTTGGAGTTAAACATGAGCAGCGATAAAATCGTTCACTTGACCGATGACAGTTTCGACACTGACGTGCTGAAAGCCGACGGTGTCACTCTGGTAGATTTCTGGGCTGAATGGTGTGGTCCTTGCAAAATGATCGCCCCAATTCTCGACGAAGTCGCAGAAGAGTACGACGGTAAGCTTACCATCGCCAAGTTGAACATTGATGACAACCCGGGCACTGCGCCTAAATATGGCATTCGTGGTATCCCGACACTGCTGCTGTTCAAGAACGGTGAAGTGGCTGCGACCAAAGTAGGCGCCTTGTCTAAAGGCCAGCTGAAAGAGTTCCTGAACGCTAACCTGGCCTAAGCCCGGCGCGGTGTTGTTCCGCAGTGGTGAATTTTTTCGCCACTGCTGGACGTCTCCCTTCAGGCGTGTTAAGTTGACCTCACTGCATTACGCACTTACCTTGTAGTTTGCATCTAAAGTTTTCCCTTGTCAGACCCTGCTCGCATTGAACGTTATCGTGGTTTGGCAATCTGATGACTAGCACATTCGGCATCACCTTTCGACCATCTCTTCGTTTCCTATCGCCACATCAGACGATAATTGTCGAGCAGAGTTGAAAAAGAGCCATTAACGGCATGGAATTTTTGCCATACCACCCACGACAATCATTTCGAGAATTACCCCGAGTTTAAGAACCCTCACTATGAATCTTACCGAATTAAAAAACACGCCGGTTTCTGAGCTGATTACCCTCGGCGAAAATATGGGTCTGGAAAACCAGGCACGTATGCGTAAACAGGATATTATTTTCTCTATCCTTAAACAGCATGCGAAAAGTGGCGAAGACATCTTTGGTGATGGTGTGCTGGAGATATTGCAGGACGGATTTGGTTTCCTCCGCTCTGGAGACAGCTCCTACCTCGCCGGTCCCGATGATATCTACGTTTCTCCCAGCCAAATCCGCCGCTTCAACCTCCGCACTGGTGACACCATTTCTGGTAAAATTCGCCCGCCAAAAGAGGGTGAACGTTACTTTGCGCTGTTGAAAGTTAACGAAGTTAACTACGACAAGCCTGAAAACGCGCGTAATAAGATTCTGTTCGAAAACCTCACGCCACTGCACGCAAACAATCGTCTGCGTATGGAGCGCGGTAATGGCTCAACCGAAGATTTGACCGCTCGCGTACTGGATCTGGCATCGCCGATCGGTCGCGGTCAGCGTGGTCTGATCGTGGCACCACCGAAAGCCGGTAAAACCATGCTGCTGCAGAACATCGCACAGAGCATTGCGTACAACTATCCGGATTGCGTGCTGATGGTGCTGCTGATTGACGAGCGTCCGGAAGAAGTGACCGAGATGCAGCGTCTGGTGAAAGGCGAAGTCATCGCATCCACCTTCGACGAACCGGCTTCACGCCACGTTCAGGTCGCTGAGATGGTGATCGAGAAGGCTAAGCGCCTGGTCGAGCACAAGAAAGACGTTATTATCCTGCTTGACTCCATCACCCGTCTGGCGCGTGCTTACAACACCGTGGTACCGGCTTCCGGTAAAGTGTTGACCGGTGGTGTGGACGCCAACGCCCTGCATCGTCCGAAGCGTTTCTTCGGTGCAGCACGTAACGTGGAAGAGGGCGGCAGCCTGACCATCATCGCGACTGCGCTGGTTGATACCGGTTCGAAGATGGACGAAGTGATTTACGAAGAATTTAAAGGTACAGGTAACATGGAACTGCACCTGTCGCGTAAAATTGCTGAAAAACGTGTCTTCCCAGCGATTGATTACAACCGCTCCGGTACCCGTAAAGAAGAACTCCTCACCACGCAGGAAGAGCTGCAGAAAATGTGGATCCTGCGCAAAATCATCCATCCAATGGGTGAAATTGATGCGATGGAGTTCCTCATCAATAAGCTGGCGATGACCAAAACCAACGACGAATTCTTCGATATGATGAAGCGTTCGTAAGTTGGCGATATTGAATCGCTAAGCGAAGCGATTCTTTCGCACAATTTGCCAGGATTTATTGCTAACGCCACGTCTTAACGTGGCGTTTTTCATTTATGGGCATTAGGATTAGCCCAGTCAGGAAGAAATATAATGATTGTGCCAGAAAGGTGCTGGTTTTTTCAGCAATCAGACTTTTCTCAGGCAGAATTCGGACAAAGGATATACGGCAATGGCAAGAATCTTGCTTATTGTTGTCGATGATTTTAGCTGAGAGCGTTAACGTGAATTTACTCACTATGAGTACTGAGCTTGGTTTTGTTTTTCTGTTTACTTTAGTGTTCCTATTTTTTGCCCGTAAAGCCGCTAAAAAAATTGGGCTGGTAGACACACCTAATTCAAGAAAACGACACCATGGCGCCATTCCGTTAGTGGGTGGGATCTCCGTTTATGCGGGGATTTGCTTTGCTTTCTCTATTTCAGATTATTATTTACCCCATGCGGCACTCTATTTAAGTTGCGCAGGGGTGCTGGTGCTGGTGGGTGCACTGGACGATCGGTTCGATATCAGCGTTAAAATCCGCGCATTAGTACAAGCGGCGGTGGCCATCGTGATGATGGTCGGCTCAAAACTGTATCTGCTGAGCCTCGGATTTATCATTGGTCCGGTGGAATTGGTTGTTGGACCATTTGGCTATGTACTTACACTGTTCGCCGTTTGGGCGGCCATTAACGCCTTTAACATGGTGGATGGCATTGATGGCTTACTGGGTGGGCTGGCCAGTGTGACCTTTGCCGCCATGGGCATCATCCTCTTTTTCGACGGGCAAACCAGTCTTGCGATGTGGTGTTTCGCCATGATCGCCGCCACCATCCCCTATATTTTGCTCAATCTGGGTCTGATTGGCCGCCGCTATAAAGTGTTTATGGGCGATGCAGGCAGCACCATGATTGGCTTCACCATTATCTGGATCCTGCTGGAAACCACCCAGGGTTTGAGCCATCCGATTACGCCGGTCACGGCACTGTGGCTGATCGCCATTCCGCTGATGGACATGGTGGCAATTATGTATCGCCGCCTGCGTAAGGGGATGAGTCCGTTTTCAGCTGACCGCCAGCACATTCACCATTTGATCATGCGTGCCGGTTTCACTTCGCGTCAGGCCTTTGTGCTGATTACCGTGGCTGCAGCGCTGTTGGCCGGTATTGGTGTGCTGGGCGAATACCTTGCCTTCATCCCCGAGTGGGTGATGCTGGTGCTGTTCCTGATGGCCTTTTTCCTTTACGGCTATTGCCTTAAACATGCCTGGCGTGTGGCGCGCAAAATCCGTCGTATTAAACGCCGCTGGCAAAGCAGTGGCGAAGATAAAAAATAAATTACCCCGATTAGTACCCCGATAAGGACTTTTGTTATGACCTCTGTCGTTGTGGAGAACGAACTGGATGTGCGCGGCCTTGGCTGCACGCTGTGGCGCGGCAAGCGCTGGATCATCGGCTTTGCGCTGCTGTTTGCCTTATTGGCATGGCTCGCCTCGATGCTGATGAAACAAGCATGGAGCACTACCGCCGTTACCGATCGTCCAACGGTTAACATGCTGGGTGACTTCTTCGTGCAGCAGCAATTCCTCAATAATCTCGATGTGCGTAACAACACGCTCAATCTCAACACGCCCGCCCCAACGGTGATGGATGAGGTCTATCAGGAGTTCACTATGCAGTTGGCCTCCTGGGACACGCGCCGTGATTTCTGGCAGCAGACCGATTACTTCAAAAGTCGCAAAAGTGGCAACGCGCACAACGATGCCGCGCTGCTGGATGATTTGATTACTAATATTCAGTTCACGCCTGCGGATACGGCGCATAACACGCTGGATAACATTAAGCTGATTGCTGAAACCGCCGGCGATGCAAATAACCTGCTGCGTCAATATATCGCCTATGCCAGCGAACGCGCGGCGCGCCATTTGAATGCGGAGTTGAAGGGTGCATGGCAGGCGCGCAGCGCGCAGCTGCAGGCACAGGTTCATCGCCAGCAGGAAGTGGCACAGGCGGTGTTTGATCGCCAGCGTCAACGTATTGAACAGGCCTTAAAGGTCGCTAGTCAGCAGGGCATCAAAGAAAACCGTGCACCGGCTATTGGCGAAGCGCTGCCTGACAGCGATCGCTTCCTGCTCGGGCAGCAAATGCTGCAGGCTCAGCTCGATACATTGCAAGCCAGCGGGCCCGCTTACGATTTGAGCTATGATCAGAACAGAGCGATGCTGGGCACGTTGCAGGCAGGCGCGCAGTTGGATAAGCCCTTCCAGACTTACCGCTATCTGCGCACGCCTGAAGAGCCGGTGTCGCGCGACAGTCCGCGCCGAATGTTTATGATGATCATGTGGGGCGTCATTGGCGCGCTGGTGGGTGCAGGTGTGGCGCTGGTGCGCCGTCCTCGTCCGACGTCACCAACGAGCCATTAAGAGAAGCCACGTGAAAGTTCTGACCGTATTTGGCACGCGTCCTGAGGCGATAAAAATGGCCCCGCTGGTGCAGGCACTGGCGCAGGACCCGGCGTTTGAATCGCGCTTGTGCGTGACCGCGCAGCATCGTGAAATGCTCGATCAGGTGCTGCGGCTGTTCAAGCTGCAGCCCGATTACGATCTCAATATCATGCGCCCGGAACAGGGGCTGACGGAGATCACCAGCCGCATTTTGCAGGGGATGAAAACGGTGCTCGCCGATTTTCAGCCCGATGTGGTGCTGGTGCACGGTGATACCACCACCACTTTTGCTGCTAGCTTAGCCGCTTTTTATCATCAGATTCCGGTGGGGCACGTCGAAGCAGGATTGCGCACCGGCAACCTGATGTCGCCCTGGCCGGAAGAGGCTAACCGCACCTTAACCGGTCATCTGGCGAGCTACCATTTCACCCCAACCGAGAGTTCGCGGCAGAATCTGCTGCGTGAAAATTTGCCGGATGACTGTATCGTTGTTACCGGCAATACGGTGATTGATGCGCTGCTATGGGTGCGCGATCGGGTGCTGGATGATGGCGATCTGAATGCACGTCTTGCAGCACGTTATCCGTTCCTTGATGCGGATAAAAAACTGATTCTGGTCACCGGCCATCGTCGTGAAAGCTTTGGCGGCGGTTTTGAACGCATTTGCAGCGCGCTGGCGCAGATTGCACGTCAGCATCCGCAGGCGCAAATCGTCTATCCGGTTCACCTCAATCCCAACGTCAGCGAGCCGGTAAATCGTATCCTGAGTGGTATCGACAATATCATTTTGATTGAGCCACAGGAGTATCTACCTTTTGTCTGGCTGATGAACCGTTCCTGGCTGATCCTCACCGATTCCGGTGGTATTCAGGAAGAAGCGCCATCGTTGGGCAAACCTGTTCTGGTCATGCGTGATACGACTGAGCGTCCGGAAGCGGTGGATGCGGGCACAGTAAAACTGGTCGGTACCGATATCAACCGGATTGTCGAAGAAGTCAGCCTGCTGCTGCAGGACGAGGAAGCCTGGCAGAGGATGAGTCGCGCGCACAATCCGTATGGCGATGGACAAGCCTGCTCGCGCATCCTGCAGGCACTGAAACAACACAGAGTATAATTATGCGTTTTAAAACCATTTCCGTTATCGGACTGGGCTACATTGGGCTGCCAACGGCGGCCGTTTTTGCCTCAAAGGGAAAAAAAGTGATCGGCGTGGATATCAATGTCCGCGCGGTCGAGACCATTAATCGCGGCGACATTCACATTGTCGAGCCGGAGTTAGGTGACGTGGTGCGTGAAGCCGTGCAGGCAGGTTTTCTGCGAGCTACCACGCAAGCCGAAGCTGCGGATGCCTTCTTAATCGCCGTACCTACGCCGTTTATCGGCGATCATCAGCCGGACCTGAGCTATGTACAGGCAGCCGCGTTGTCGATTGCACCGGTGCTGAAAACGGGTGATTTGGTGATCCTCGAATCGACCTCACCGGTTGGCGCGACCGAACAGATGGCCGCCTGGCTGGCGGAGGCACGTCCTGACCTGCGTTTCCCGCAGCACGGTGATAACTGTGACGTGTTTATCGCTTACTGCCCGGAGCGCGTGCTGCCCGGCAAAGTGATGGTAGAGCTGCTGGAAAATGACCGTGTGATTGGCGGCATGACGCCTGCGTGCTCAGCACGGGCCAGCGAACTGTATCGCATCTTCCTGCGCGGCGAATGTGTGGAAACCAACGCGCGTACTGCCGAGATGTGCAAACTCACGGAGAACAGCTTCCGCGATGTGAATATTGCGTTTGCCAATGAGCTATCGCTGATTTGTGCGGAACAGAAGATCAACGTGTGGGAGTTGATTGCGCTGGCGAACCGCCATCCACGCGTCAACATTCTGCAGCCCGGACCAGGTGTTGGTGGCCACTGTATCGCTGTCGATCCCTGGTTTATCGTGGCGCAAAATCCGGAACTGGCGCGTCTGATTCGTACCGCGCGTGAAGTGAATGATGCGAAACCGACGTGGGTGTTAGATCAGGTCAAACAGCAGTTGGCGGATTGCCTGACTGCCAGCGGCAAACGTGCTTCTGAGGTGACGATTGCCTGCTTCGGCCTGGCATTTAAACCGAACATTGATGATTTGCGCGAGAGCCCGGCAATGACAGTGGCGCACCTGATTGCCGAGTGGCACAGCGGCAGCACGCTGGTGGTAGAACCGCATGTGGCAGACATTCCTGCGCGACTGGCCCATGAAGCGGCTCTGGTTTCCACCCAGGATGCATTGCAGCAAGCAGATATCATCGTGATGCTGGTTGATCACGCGCAGTTCCGCGCTATCGATGCCAGCGAGATCACGCAGCAGTGGATTATCGATACCAAAGGTGTCTGGCGATGAAACAGTTCCTGGTGACAGGTGGCGCAGGCTTTATTGGGTCCGCACTGGTGCGATTTCTGATTGAGCAAACCGACCATCAGGTGGTGGTGGTGGATAAACTCAGCTACGCAGGCAATTTAGCCTCTCTGGCTTCAATACAGAATGATGCGCGCTATGCCTTTGAGCAGGTGGATATTTGCGACCGAGCCGAACTGGATCGTGTCATGGCCCAATATCAACCGGATTGCATTATGCATCTGGCCGCAGAAAGCCATGTGGATCGCTCGATTGATGGCCCGATTGCCTTCATCGAAACCAATATCGTGGGCACCTATCAGTTACTGGAAGCCGCACGCCATTACTGGAATGGTATGGCGGATGAGCGTAAAAAAGGCTTTATCTTCCATCACATTTCCACTGACGAAGTGTTTGGCGATTTGCATGGCAGCGATGATTTCTTTACCGAAACCACGCCGTATGCGCCCAGCAGCCCTTATTCAGCGACGAAAGCCAGCAGCGATCATTTGGTTCGCGCCTGGTTACGCACTTACGGCTTGCCGATCATCGTCACCAACTGTTCGAACAATTATGGCCCTTATCACTTTCCTGAAAAATTGATTCCACTGACTATCATCAATGCGTTGGCGGGTAAGCCTTTGCCGGTGTATGGCAACGGCAGCCAGATTCGCGATTGGCTGTATGTAGAGGATCATGCGCGAGCACTCTACAGTGTGGTGAGCAGCGGCAAAGTGGGTGAAACCTATAATATTGGTGGTCACAACGAACGCCGTAATATTGAGGTGGTGGAAACCCTGTGCGATCTGCTGGACGAACTGGCGCCGCAGCAGCGCGCCACGCATCTGACGCGCTATCGAGATCTGATCACTTTTGTCACCGATCGTCCCGGTCACGATCTGCGTTACGCCATTGATGCCAGCAAAATTGCGCGTGAATTAGGCTGGATGCCGCAGGAAACCTTCGAAAGTGGAATTCGCAAAACCGTGCAGTGGTATTTGGCAAACCCACAGTGGTGGCAGGCGATTCTCAACGGTAGCTATCGTGGTGAGCGGTTGGGTTTAAACACGCCGCGCTGAGGCGCAATACAGGAGCAGCAACGATGAAAGGTATCATCCTGGCGGGCGGTTCGGGCACGCGTTTGCACCCTATTACTCGCGCTATCTCAAAGCAGCTACTGCCAGTTTACGACAAGCCGATGATTTACTATCCGCTGTCGGTGCTGATGCTGGCGGGGATCCGCGAGGTCCTGATTATCACCACGCCGGAAGATCGCGCGCACTTCGAGCGTTTGCTCGGTGATGGCAGCGAGTTCGGCCTGCAGCTAGAGTATGCTGAGCAACCCAGCCCTGATGGTTTGGCGCAGGCGTTTATCATTGGTGAGTCCTTCATTGGCAATGACAGCTGCTGTCTGGTGCTGGGCGACAACCTCTATTTTGGCCAGGGCTTCAGTCCGAAACTGAAAAAAGTGGCTGCGCGCAGTAGCGGTGCGACGGTGTTTGCCTATCAGGTGATGGATCCCGAGCGGTTTGGTGTGGTGGAATTTGATGACGACTTCAATGCGCTTTCCATCGAGGAGAAGCCGCAGCAACCCAAATCACGTTGGGCGGTAACCGGCCTCTACTTCTACGACAATCGCGTGGTGGAGTTTGCCAAACAGGTGCAGCCTTCTGCACGGGGCGAGCTGGAAATCACCGCGATTAACCAGATGTATCTTGAGCAGGGTGAACTCTCTGTCGAGTTGCTGGGACGCGGTTTTGCCTGGCTGGATACCGGTACACACGACAGTCTGATTGAAGCGAGTATGTTTGTGCAGACCGTGGAGAAACGTCAGGGCTTTAAAATTGCCTGTCTGGAAGAGATTGCGTGGCGCAACGGTTGGCTAAGTGACGAACAGTTGCTGGCGGCGGCGCAAGCGTTGACCAAAACTGGCTACGGCCAATACCTGATGGATGTTCTCCATGCCCGTCCGCGTCAGTATTAACCCCCTCGAGTGGGAAAGCGATTTCTTTGGCGTGAACAGTGCGCGTATCGACCTGGATGGCGACTTCACCCTTGCCGACGCGCTGCAACAGCCAGATACGTTGTGGCAGGCCAAAGTGCCCGCCGAGCGCACCGACGCCATTGATGCCTTAAGCCAGCACGGTTTTCAGTTGGTGGAAGGTGAGGCCGATCTGGCTATCAATATCAAACGCACCGAGCGCCAGGTTGGCGTGCGCATCGCGCGTGAAGCACAGATCCCGGCATTGCGTGAGGCGGCATCGCATGCCTTTCGCCAAAGCCGTTTTCGTGCCCCCTGGTTTAACGCCGATGACAGCGGTCGTTTCTATGCGCAGTGGATTGAAAACGCGGTACGCGGCACCTTTGATCACCAATGCCTGGTGGCCAGCGACGAATCCGGCCAATTACAAGGCTATGTCTCGATGCGTGAAGTGAACGGTGATGCGCGTATCGGCCTGCTCGCCGTGCTACCCGCAGCGCAAGGGCAGGGCATTGGTCAACGCTTGCTGTTGGCGGCAGCGGATTGGGGCCGCGTGCGGCAACTTGAACGACTGCGCGTCGCGACCCAGCTTAGCAATCTTACGGCGATGCGCCTCTATTTACGCAGCGGTGCACGTATTGAAAGCACCGCCTACTGGTTTTACAGGACAGCTACATGATCCCATTTAATGCGCCGCCAGTCGTGGGCAGTGAACTTGAATATATGCAGTCGGCGATGGCCAGCGGCAAACTCTGCGGTGACGGTGGTTTTACCCGTCGCTGTCAGCAGTGGATGGAGCAGCATTTTGGCAGCAAAAAGGTGCTACTGACGCCATCCTGCACCGCCTCACTGGAAATGGCCGCGCTATTAATCGATATCCAGCCCGGCGATGAAGTGATCATGCCGAGTTATACCTTTGTCTCTACTGCCAATGCTTTTGTGCTGCGCGGTGCCGTGATCGTGTTCGTCGATGTGCGCCCCGATACGCTAAATATCGATGAAACCTTGATTGAAGCGGCGATCACCGAGAGAACCCGTGCGATCGTGCCGGTTCACTACGCGGGCGTGGCCTGCGAGATGGATAGCATCATGGCGCTGGCGGCGAAGCATCAATTGTTTGTGATTGAAGATGCGGCGCAGGGGGTGATGTCGCAGTACAAAGGACGTGCGCTGGGCACTATTGGTCATATTGGCTGCTTTAGCTTCCACGAAACCAAAAATTACACCGCCGGTGGCGAAGGTGGTGCGACGCTGATTAATGACGCGAAGCTGGTGGAGCGCGCTGAGATCATCCGTGAAAAAGGCACCAACCGTAGCCAGTTCTTCCGTGGTCAGGTGGATAAGTACACCTGGCGCGATATCGGTTCGAGCTATTTGATGGCAGATCTGCAAGCTGCCTACCTGTGGGCGCAACTCGAAGCGGCTGAGCGTATTAACCAGCAGCGTTTGCGACTGTGGCAGCGCTATTATGATGCCCTGCAACCGCTGGCGGCGGCGGGACGCATAGAGCTACCAGTGGTGCCGGAAAACTGCCGCCACAATGCGCACATGTTTTACATCAAACTGAGCGACAGCGACGACCGTCAGGCACTGATTAACTGGATGAAAGAGGCGGAAATCCTCACGGTGTTCCATTACATCCCCTTGCACTCTTCGCCAGCCGGTGAACGTTTTGGTCGCTTCCACGGTGATGACCGCTTCACCACCAAAGAGAGTGAGCGCCTGCTGCGCCTGCCGCTGTTCTATAACCTGTCGGATAACAATCAGCGCACCGTTATCAGCTCGCTGTTGAGTTTCTTTGCCTGATGTCGTTAGCCAAAGCTTCAGTCTGGACGGCCTCATCGACGTTGGTAAAAATCATTGCCGGACTGCTGGTGGTGAAACTGCTGGCGGTCAGCTTTGGTCCAGAAGGGGTTGGCCAGGCCGGTAACTTTCGCCAGATGATTACCGTATTAGGTGTATTGGCCGGCGCGGGCATTTTCAACGGCGTGACCACCTACATCGCGCAATTTCAGCAGCAACCTGAGCAACTGCGTGCCGTGACGGGTACGGCATCCACCATGGTGATTGGCTTCTCCACGCTGGTGGCGCTGGTGTTCTTGCTGGCAGCGGGGCCGATCAGTCATGCGCTATTTGGTCACGACGACTATGCCAACGTGGTGCGCATCGTGGCTTTTCTGCAGTTTGGCATTGCCTGGGCCAATCTGACGCTGGCCTTGCTCAAGGGGTTTCGCGATGCGCGCGGCAATGCGCTGGCGCTGATTATCGGTAGTCTGGTGGGCGTGCTGGGTTATGTGTTGTGCTGGTGGCTGGGTGGATATGCCGGAGCGTTAGTCGGCTTAGCGCTAGTGCCTGCACTGTTGGTGTTCCCGGCACTGCTGATGCTGCGCCGTCATCGTCAGGTGCTGCCACTGCGCTGGTTAACACCGAGCTGGCAGCCGGATTTGGCGCGAAATCTGACAAAATTCACCCTGATGGCGCTTATCACCTCCGTGACCCTGCCAGTGGCGTGGGTGATGATGCGTAATCTGCTGGCCGAACAGCAGGGGTGGGCGCAGGTAGGCCTGTGGCAGGGTGTGACCAGTATTTCCGATGCCTATCTGCAATTTATCACGGCGACTTTTAGTGTCTGGTTACTGCCGACGCTGGCGCGACTGGAAAGTAAGCCGCAGATTGCGCGTGAAATTGGGCGTGCGCTGCGTTTTGTGTTACCTGCGGTGGCGGCTGCGAGTTTCTGCGTGTGGTTACTGCGTGACATTGCCATCTGGCTGCTGTTTTCACCGCAGTTTACCGCGATGCGGGACCTGTTTGTCTGGCAGTTATGCGGTGACGTCTTTAAAGTTGGCGCCTATGTTTTCGGATATCTGGTGATCGCTAAAGCTTCACTGCGCTTTTATATTTTGACGGAAATCAGCCAGTTTGTGCTGTTAACCGCGTTCTCACATTGGCTGATTCCATTACATGGAACCGCCGGAGCCGCACAAGCCTATATGGCGACTTACGTGCTCTACTTCGCCCTTTGCTGTGGCGCCTTTATGATTTATTGCCGAAAAAAATGACTTTATTTCACGTGCTGGGATCGGATATCCCACATCATAACCATACGGTGTTGCGCTTCTTTGATGAGGTGATGAGCACCGAATTGCCGGGTGCTGGACCGCGCCAGTTTATGGTGGTGACTTCAACGCCTGAAGCGATGCAAGCCTATACCGCGCTGCAAATCGAAAGCTATCCCAGCAAGCGCGCACTTGCACAGGCGGTAATGTCCCGTGCGGCTGATCGTGCGCAACGCTTCTTCTTTCATGGACAGTTTAATCCGCAAATCTGGCTGGCTTTGCTCAGTGGTAAATTACGGCGTGAGCAGGCGTTCTGGCATATCTGGGGCGCTGATTTGTATGAAGAAGGGCGTGGCCTGAAGTATCAGTTGTTTTATCTGCTGCGCCGCCTGGCACAGCGTCGCATTGCTCACGTGTTCGCAACGCGTGGGGATTTGCACTTTTTTCAACAACGCCATCCGCGTGTGCCCACTTCACTGCTCTATTTCCCAACACGCATGCCCGATGCCGCAGTGCCGGGCGGTAGCACGAGCGGTGATTTCACCGTGCTGTTGGGTAACTCAGGCGATCACAGCAACAACCATATTGAAGGCCTGCAGGCGATTCGAGCGCAGTTTGGCGATAGGGTGAAAATACTGATCCCGCTGGGCTACCCGGAAAATAATCATGAGTACATCGAAGAGATCAATACGGCCGCGCAGCGCCTGTTCCCCCAAGGTCAGGTAACCTTATTGCGCGACAAGATAGATTTTGACACCTATCTGCAATTGCTCAGCGACTGTCAGCTCGGCTATTTTATGTTCGAGCGCCAGCAAGGCATTGGCACGTTATGTTTGCTGATTCAGGCCAATATTCCCTTTGTGCTGAACCGAAAAAATCCGTTCTGGCGCGACCTCAGCGAACAAGGGTTGCCGGTTCTTTTTAGTGAAGATGCACTGGATGCGTCGAGTGTGGCTGAAGCTCAGCGTCAGCTGGCACAGTGTGATAAATCCGCGATTGCCTTTTTCGCCCCTGGTTATCTGGCTGGCTGGCGCAACGCGTTGAGCCTGAGTGAAAGGGAGAGAACATGAGCCTGATGCAGTTTAGTGGTCTGCTGGTGGTTTATCTGTTCTCGCTAGGTTTCATTTTGACGCTGACCTGGCGGGAATTTAAACGGGTGCGTTTTAACTTCCACCTGTTCTTCACCATCCTTTTTTTACTGACCTTTTATTTCGGGTTCCCCCTCACCAGTGTGCTGGTATTCCGCTTTAATGTTGAAGTGGTGCCGCCGGAGTACCTGTTACAGGCGTTGCTGGCCGCGACCAGTTTTTATGCGATTTATTACGTCAGTTATAAAGTCCGGTTGAGGCCGATCAACGCTGCACCGCGCAAACCCTGGTTGCAGATGAACCGAGTCGAAACCCATCTTACCTGCCTGTTACTGGCGCTGGTGGCGATTGGCACGGTCACGGTGTTCTTCATGCACAACGGGTTACTGTTGTTCCGACTCTCTGCGTATAACCAGATTTTCTCCAGCGAAGTGTCCGGCGTAGCGCTCAAACGCTTCTTCTACTTCTTTATTCCGGCGATGCTGATTCGTTATTTCCTCAACCCGACGCAGCGCCAGTGGCTGGGGTTTTTGCTGGTGTCGGTGGCATTTGGTTTACTGACCTATGCGCTGGTGGGCGGGACGCGCGCCAATATCATCATCGCCTTCGCCCTGTTCCTGTTCATCGGCATTACGCGCGGCTGGATCACCTTGTGGATGCTGGTGGGCGCAGGCGTGATGGCGATTGCGGGTATGTTCTGGCTGGCGCTGCGCCGCTATAACCTCGATGTGGTGGGCGACGAGGCGTTTTACACCTTCCTGTATCTAACACGTGATACTTTCTCACCCTGGGAAAACCTCGCGCTGTTGTTGCAGAACTACGACAAAATTGATTTCCAGGGCTTAGCACCGATCTGGCGTGACTTTTATGTCTTTATCCCGAGCTGGCTCTGGCCTGGCCGTCCATCGATTGTGCTCAACAGCGCCAATTACTTTACCTGGGAAGTGCTGAACAACCATTCAGGACTGGCGATTTCGCCGACGCTGCTGGGCTCGCTGCTGGTGATGGGCGGCGTGTGGTTTATTCCGCTGGGCGCGATTGCCGTCGGCTGGCTGATGAAAGGGTTCGATAACCTCTATCTGCAAGGCCGTGATGCTTCAAACCGCTATAGCGGGGCGATTCTGCAGAGCTTCTGCTTCGGCGCGGTCTTCAATATGATCGTGCTGGCGCGTGAAGGGCTGGATGCTTTCGGTTCGCGCGTGGTGTTCTTTTGCATTATTTTTGCCGCCTGCATGGCGGTGGCTAAATTGCTGTACTGGCTGTTAGCGCGCGCGGGTTTAATTCGCCCGCGCAGCGAGCCGGTGGTTCACAGCCTGTCTTAACCTTTGGGAACATGATTCATGAAAACCGATAAGCCGCGCTATAACCTGCGCGGTGTCGATCTTCACGCCTTTAACGACATGGACAGCTTCCTGCACTTCTTGCTGCCGGATGGCAAACCGCGCTGTGGTACGCTGGTGGCGATGAATGCAGAAAAGATGCTGACGCTGGAAGAAGATGCGCAACTGCGTGCACTGATTGCTGAAGCGGAATTTAAATATCCGGATGGCATTAGCATTGTGCGCTCCTTACGCAAAAAATATCCGCAGTTGCAGGTTAGTCGCATCGCTGGCGCCGATCTGTGGGAAGCCCTGATGGAGCGCGCAGGCCGCAGCGGCATTCCGGTGTTTCTGATTGGCGGTCGTCAGGCTGTGCTGGATGAAACCTGTGACAAACTGCGTCGTCAGTGGAATGTGAACATCGTCGGCAGTCAGGATGGCTATTTTGCCCCGGCAGAGCGTGAGGCGTTGTTTGCGCGCATTGCGGCCAGCGGTGCACAGATTGTCACGGTGGCGCAGGGCTCGCCGCGTCAGGAGTTGCTGATGCGTGATTGCCGCGCGCACTGGCCGCATGCGCTCTACATGGGCGTGGGCGGCACCTACGATGTTTTCACCGGCCACGTTGCGCGTGCACCGCGAATCTGGCAGAAATTAGGTCTGGAATGGCTCTATCGTTTGATTCGGCAGCCATCGCGTTGGCGCCGCCAGTTAAAACTGCTGAAATATTTGCGCTATCATTGGCGTGGCGATCTTTGATATCGCCGATTTATTCAGCAATATCATCAGTGCAGGCAGCAAAACTGCATTAATAATCGACGGAATGCACAAAGCGTAATCAAACGCGTTTTTTTTATAAAAAAGCGCTGGACAGTATGAGGTCAAGCCCGTAGTATGCCCATCCGCAACGGCGCTACGCGCCCGTAGCTCAGCTGGATAGAGCGCTGCCCTCCGGAGGCAGAGGTCTCAGGTTCGAATCCTGTCGGGCGCGCCATTTAGTTTGTGCGCAAGAGCTTCGGTGGTTGGTTTTAACCGCGTTATGCAGTGAAAATAGTAAGCAGAGATGCTTACGCACCAGAATTATGGTGGCTATAGCTCAGTTGGTAGAGCCCTGGATTGTGATTCCAGTTGTCGTGGG